>JAFYIW010000053.1 GCA_017538465.1 Victivallales bacterium | reverse complement strand
CGCATTGGTGGATTACGCCCGCAAATTCGACCACGTCGAACTCACGCCCGCGACCTTCCGTGTCACTGATGCCGAAATCGACTCCGCCATCGCCACCCTGCCCCCCGAGACGACCGCCGCCGTGGACTTGGCGGTCGAACATATCCGGGACTTCTATAGCCAGAGACTCCCGCTGGACTGGAGCTACTCGCCGCGTCCCGGCGTGATTCTCGGCGAACAGTTCCATCCGCTGGACATCGTGGGATGCTATGTGCCCGGCGGCACCGCGCCGCTGGTCTCCACCGTGTGCCACACCGTCGCCATCGCCAAGACGGTCGGCGTCAAGGAAATCATCGTCTGCACGCCGCCTCATGCGGACGGCTCGGTGCATCCCGCGCTGCTCTACGCCTGCCGCAAGGCCGGCGCGACGGCGGTCTATCGCCTGGGCGGCGTCTATGCCGTGGCGGCGATGGCCTACGGCACCGCCACCATCCCGCGCGTCGAGAAGATCTGCGGTCCAGGCAACGCCTACGTCGCCGCCGCCAAGCGCGCGATATACGGCTCCGCCGCGCTGGACTTGGTCGCCGGACCTTCGGAAATCCTAATCCTCGCCGACGACACGGCGAATCCTGAATACGTGGCGGCGGACATCCTCTCGCAGGCCGAACACGGCTCCGGACGCGAACAGGCCGTCCTCGTCTCGCCTTCCAGAAAATTGCTGGAGGCCGTGGCGGAGGAAGTCCCCCGCCAGGCCGCGCTTCTCACTCGGCAAGCCTGCGTGACGAAAGTCTTGGAGCAGGGCGTCTTTTTGGTGGAGGCCAGCGACTTGGACGATGCGGCGCGCATCGCCTCCGACTATGCTCCCGAGCACCTGGAGCTCCAGGTTGCCGACCCAAAGGCACTCGCGCCGAAAATCACCGCCGCCGGAGCGATTTTCCTGGGGGGCTTCACGCCGGAGCCAGTGGGCGACTACGTCGCCGGTCCCAGCCATGTCCTCCCCACTGGCGGCACCGCCAAGTTCTTCAATGGCCTCACCGCCGATGCCTTCATCCGCCGCACCAGCCTCATCCACTACGAGCGCGAGGCGTTGTTGAAGGAACAGCCCGCTTTGGCCATTCTCACCGCCTGTGAAGGCCTGGATGCCCACGGAAAATCCGCGTTGATTCGTAACTAATTGTAAATAAACGAGTTATAAAACAAGATGAACTTCGCTTTTCAAAAAGACCTCCAGGACTTCCTGTCGCAGCAGCTGGGCGCCGAGGTGCCGGAAATCACCGCCGAATTGTGTCCCGAAGGCTTTGACGGGGATGTCACCGTCTCGTGTTTTCCGCTCGCCAAGGCCTTGCGCAAAAACCCCATGCAGATTGCGCAGCAGGCCGGGGAGTTTCTCTCCAGCCATGCCGACGTCGAGAAGGTCGAAGTCGCCAAGGCCTTCGTGAACATCACCCTCAAGACCGCCGCGCTGATGCGGGACACCGTCGCCGACGAGTCCGCGCTGATGGATGACGCGCTGCTGCCCGCCGCCGAGCGCCGCAAAATCCTGATTGAGTTCTCCGCGCCGAACACCAACAAGCCCCAGCATCTCGGCCATGTGCGCAACAACACCATCGGCATGAGCGCCGCCGCAATCCTCAAGCGGGCGGGGCACGCGGTCACCCAGGTGAATCTGGTCAACGACCGCGGCATCCACATCTGCAAGTCGATGATCGCCTACCAGCGCTTCGGCGAGGGCTGCACGCCGGAGTCCACAGGCAAGAAGGGCGACCACCTCGTCGGCGACTTCTATGTGCGCTACAATCAGGAACTCGAAAAGCAAATCGCCGAATTGCGCGAAACCCATCCCGAATACGCCGATACCGACAAGGAGGCCCTCTTCCTGAAGACCGAAATCGGCCAGGCCACCGCGAAGATGCTGCAGGACTGGGAGGCCGAGGACCCCGCCGTCCGCCAACTTTGGCAGTTGATGAACTCGTGGGTCTTCGACGGCTTCGCCAAGACCTACGAGCGCATGGGCATCCACTTCGACCACCTCTACCTCGAAAGCCAGACCTACAAGCTCGGCAAGGACATCATCCAGCAGGGCCTCGAAAAGGGCGTCTTCCACAAGCGGGAAGACGGCGCGGTGGTCATCGACTTTGAGGACAAGTCCCTAGGCACCAAGGTCGTCCTGCGCTCCGACGGCACCAGCGTCTATATCACCCAGGACATCGGCACCACGCTGCTCAAACAGCAGGACTATCAGCCTGACCAGCAGATCTGGGTGGTCGGCGACGAGCAAATCTACCACTTCAAAGTCCTCTTCAGCATCCTCAAGGCGCTTGGCTACTCCTGGGCGGAGAACCTCGTCCACATGGCCTACGGCATGGTGAATCTGCCCACGGGCAAGATGAAGTCCCGGGAAGGCACGGTGGTGGATGCGGACGACCTCTTCGACGAGATGACGCGGCTGGCCCGCGAGGCCACGCTCGCCCGCGTCCCCGAAGGCGCCGAACCGCCCGCCGACCTGGAGGAACGCGCCGCCGCCATCGGCATGGCCGCCTTGAAGTTCATGCTGCTCAAGGTGAATCCGCGCACCACCATCATGTTCGATCCGAACGCCGCCATCAAATTCGAGGGCGACACTGGGCCGTATGTACTCTACGCCTACGCGCGAATCTCCTCCATGCTCCGTCAGCCGGAACTCGCCGCCGTGGACACCGCCAATGTGGATTGGAGTCTGCTCGCCTCCGCCGATGAACACCGCCTCGCCCTGCGCTGCGCCAAATACGGCGACGCCGTCCAAAAGGCCGCCCGCGAACTGGACTCCTCCGCTCTGGCGGGATATCTCCTTGACCTCGCCAAGGACTTCAGCGTCTTCTACAACCACTGCTCCGTCAAGAACGCGGAGACGCCCGTCCTCCAGGCCGCCCGCCTCGCCCTCTCCAAGACCGTGCGCGACATCCTGGGGGATGGCTTGCATACCCTGACCATCCAGACCATCGAGAGCATGTAGGCATCGGCTCGCCCGCACGCGGGCGAGAACCAGGGACCTCCAACCTCCCTGGGGGGCCTGCGACCAGAGGCCAGAAGTCCAGAGACCAAAACTTTTAACTTTTCCCTTATAGATTTTAAACTCTTCTCACCTCTCGCCTCTCGCCTCTCACCTCGAAGGGCGCGCTGGAGCGCGTCCCTCCCGATTCACCTCTAACCTCTAACCTCTAACCTCCAACCTCCAACCTTTTGCCCAATCTCTACCCCATCCATCTGTTTCGAAAACTACGCTGGGCGCGGCTTGGCGCAGCCCTGCTATGCGGACTGGCGCTCTCCTGCGCCTTCGCTCCGCTGGAGTGGTGGTGGATGGCATGGGCAGCCTTCATCCCGCTGCTGGCGCTTCCCACGCCGAAGAGCCGCTGGGAGCGCCTGGGCGTCGGGCTGCTCTTTGGCTATGCGCATTTCGCGACTGCGCTGCACTGGCTGAACACCGTCGGCTTTGGGGCCGGCTGGCTGCTGGCCGCCTATTGCGCACTCTATCCAGCCATTTGGTATTGTCTGCATAGCGCACTGCTGTGGGGCCTCAAGCCACGGGAAAGCCTCTCCGAAGAGCAAAGCGAAGCCGCGCTCGCCGCCGCACACCGGGCCGGAGCGGCAATCTGGCATCTCCCGCGCTACCGCATTGCCGTGGGCGTCGCCGCGCTCTCCGCCGCCAGCTGGACTGCGCTGGAGTGGGTGCGCTCCTGGCTCTTCACCGGCTTCCCCTGGGATTTGCTCGGAATCTCCCAGGTCTTCGGTCCCTGGGCACTCCTGGCCCGCCTTGCCGGACCATCCGGCCTGTCCTTCTGCATCCTCTTCACTACGGCGCTTCTGACCCTGGCCGGCGCTTTTCTTCTTCGAAAGCCACGGCGGCACCTCCCCCTTGCCGTCTTCCTGGGCTGGATTGCTCTATTGGGAGGCATTCTGTTCGGTCTATCCATTCCGGCAAATTTCCCGCAGAAAAATCTACATGACAGCAAGATAAGAATCTTGGCCGTGCAGGGCGACATACCGGAAAGCCGCGCCTGGAACGAGCAGATCTTCGACATGGCCTGGAACCGCTATGCCGACCTCGCCCGCGAGGGCTTCCGCGCCTGCGGCGAGAATCCCCCCGACCTCATTCTCTGGCCCGAGGGCGCCATGCCCGCTCCCATCATCTATGCGCCATACACCGCACGGCTGCGCAAGCTGCTCCAGGAAATCCGGACTCCGATTCTGCTGGGAGCGATTGACATACGTGTACAACCCGGCCAGTCGCCACAGGAGGCGCCCGCCTTCAACACCGCCTTCCTTTTGGATGCGAAAAGCCCCTTGCTGCTCAGCCCATACGCGGACCGGGGGGAATACTATGACAAGATGCACCTTGTGCCCTTTGGAGAGTATGTGCCCCTCTCCCGCCATTTCCCCTGGCTGGCCAAGGCCATCGGCATGGGGCGAGACCTCACCCCTGGCCAGAACTACAAGCTCTTCGAGATCAAGGGCGTCAAAGTCGGCGTGAACATCTGCTTTGAGGATGTCTTCCCGGAAATCTCCCGGCGTTTCGTGGAGGATGGCGCGGACCTCCTCGTCACCATCACCAACGACTGCTGGTACCAGAAGTCCGCCGGCGCCCGGCAGCACCTCGCCCATGCCGTCTCCCGTGCCATCGAGACTGACCGGCCACTCCTGCGAAGCGGCAATAACAGCGACACCTGTCTCATCACCCGTGACGGAAACATCGTGAGTCCCATCACGGCCCCTGACGGTTCCGTTTTCGCCCCCGGCTGGCACCTCTATGAACTGGATGGCCACTTGTTCACCAGTAGAAGTCGTTCGCTTTACCAGCGCACCGGCAACGCCTTCGCGTGGCTCTGCGCGCTAGCCGCCGGCATTGCACTCGCCTGGCTGCACTGGAAATCGCTACGGCATCATGCCAAACAGGCCCGGGTGATGAAAAGCGCCCACGAGAAAAAATGACTTTTTCTTTGGAAAATCCTCGTATTTTGCTTGCGGCAGAGTAGATTAAACTAGATGACGACAGTGCCCGACAAAAACGCCTTGCGCAGTGTCGTCCGCGACAGACTGCGGAAAGGTGAACCGCAAAACCACGCGGCGCTGCGGGAAAATCTTGCCGCACTGCTCAGACGCCTGGAATCCGAATGCTGGGTGGCATACCTGGCATTCCAGCAGGAGCCGAATCTTGACGAATTACTTGATGACTTGCTTGCAAATAGCAAGTCATTAGTAATTCCAAGGTTCAACCATGAAACTCTTTCCTACGATTTGGTGCCGGTCACCGACCTGCATTCGCAGGTGGCCGTGGGGCACCACGGCATTCGGGAGCCCTTGCCGGAACTGCCGGCCATTGACCGCTTGCCTGAATCGACTGGCTGGCTGACACCGGGGCTGGCCTTCACGGTCCGTGGCGCTCGCCTGGGCCGTGGAGCCGGCCACTACGACCGGCTCTTCCTGCGTTTTCCGCAGGGCAAACGCATCGGCATCGCCTGGGAGTGCCAGATGCTGGACGAAATTCCCGGCGATCCCTGGGACATTCCCATGGATTTCATCACCACGGAGGCGCGGACCGTGGACTGCCGCGCTCCTTTTACATAACTGGCAGTCAATGGCTACTACCCACAGGCAGTCAATGGCTACTACCCACCCACACCACCTGACAACACATCCATGTTGAGCAAATATCTGTTTCAGGCGCTGGTCCTCATGGACATTTCCGCGTCGCCCCTAAGTGCCTCCACGCAGGAATCGGTCAATCGTCTCCAGCTTTGGCTGGTCACCGGCGGCGTCTTTCTGCTGCTACTGCGGTTCTTCGGTTATGCTGGAAAAACAGGAGGGACAGGAGTTTGTACCGCCGGAGACTGTGATTCCGTTTCAGATTACCCGGGAGCAGTGCTTTGAAAAGTTCAGGGGTATGCTGAAAGGCAGTTTCTGTGCGGACCACCGGCTGAAGAAAAATATCAGTGCGGAAGATTTCCGCGGTATCTATGTACCTTACCATACCTACAGCGGATCGGTGGAAGGCAGCGCGACCGTAGAGGGAACCGAGACCAAGGGAGATACCACCTATTACTATAAGACACACATTCACCTGAACCATCATTATACCGGGAT
>JAFYIW010000052.1 GCA_017538465.1 Victivallales bacterium | reverse complement strand
GCCAAGTCCGGAAAAAGAACGCTTTTCAACAAGGAAAAAACGCCGCCCACATTAAAAAAAACGGGAGTCAGCTTGACTTTTACATAACGGGAACAAAGCGAAACTTTAAACCTCTATTGCAGAGCACTCTCAATGACCTCGACGGAGTGGTCGGGGAGAATGCGGATGTGGTCGATGACCTCGCCGGTGGGCTGTCGCGAGAGGACCTCGATGAACTCCGGAGTGACGGTCACGAGGATGCCAGAGGCCTGGCAGGGACCGACGTTGCCAGGGCCGTCCAGCACGACGACGGGGAAGGGGTAGAGGTCCTTTTCGCGTTCGGTGAGCCGATGGAAGCCGGGGGCGCTGAAGCTCACGATTTTCTGGTCGTGCGGGGTGTAGCGTGCGGACTTGTGGGTATGCCCGGCGAGCCAGAGGTCGATCTTGTAGCGTGGATTCGGTCCGTAGAAGAAATCGCCGAGAAGCCGCTGGAGATTCCGCGCCATGAACTGCTCGTGGAACTCCTCGAAGTCCGCGTCCTGGTCAAACGGCGTGGCGTGGCAGAGGATGATGCGGTGCCGGGCGGTCTGGAACTCGGGGGTGGCGATGGCCTGAAGCAGCCACTCGCGCTGGGCGTTGAAGAGCGCGGTGTGGTCGGTGCGGCGGGTGTAGACATGTGGCGGCGGAGTGAGGCGTTTGTCGTCGCCGGAGTCCAGCACAAGATAGGCGGTGTCGGCATAGCGGAATAGATAGTAGGAGCAGCCGAAGAGCTTCAGCCAGTCGGAGGAGTGGTCGCCGCGTAGCTCGTGGTTGCCGCGCACGGGCACCCAGATTTGACGATGCCGAGTGCGCTTCAGGGCAATGGGGAGGACATCACCGAGGTAGTCACGGAAGAGTTCCTCGGTGGAGTTTAGGAGGTCGCCGAGGGTGCAGAAGAGGTCGGCCTGCAAGGCGTCGTGGTCGAAGAAGTGCTCGAGGATGGCCTTGCGTTCGGAGCGTGCCATCTGGAGGTCGGCGGTGCAGAAGAGCCGATGCGTGGGGGCGGTTTCGGGTGGCGTGCGGAAGGTGTAGGTGGGGGAGACCTCCTCGTCCAGCAGACTGGTGTCGGCGGTTTTGAGGCGGTATTCGTAGGTGGTTTCCGGCGCCAGTGACGGCAGATTAAAGAGGTGGTGGGTGTCCACGGGGAGCTGTCCCAGGACGCATTCGCGGATTTCATGCCAGCGTTCCCTGCCCTGTTGGCGCAGTTCAAGAATTGCGGCGAGAGGCAGAAAGAGTTCGGCTTGAATCTGAAGCAATCCGTCAGTGGCCTTGAGAAACGGTCCTGCGACGATGCGGGGATGGTCGGGGAAGAAGAGCTTCCGGCAGATGGCGAGGTCGGCGGTGGACGGAAGGGTGTCCGGGGGGAACGGCAGGATGGCCGCGCAGAAGGGCCAGAAGGCGACCCAGGGGCCGTGGTGCAGCCAGACGGCGACAGTGTTGACGCCGGCCTTCAGGCGGACGGGATAGACATGGGAAAGTGGCGTGTAGGTGGCGGTGCCATTGCCATCTTCACGGGTGGAGCCGACAAGTTCGCCGTTCACGTATGCCTCAAACCACCAGTCGGTGGAAAAGCCGATGTGGCATTTCTGCGGTGCATCCACGGCGATGGTCGCCACCGCGATGGCGAAGCCCTCGTTGGGGCAGGTGTCGGCATTGGGACGCAGGGTGTCCAGGGCGATGAAGGACTCCTTCAGTCGGCAGGGGATGGGGGCCACGGTGTCGCCAGAGGCGAGGGTGTGGACCCCGTGCGGCGGCTCCGTGACGGCCTGGGCGTCGGAGGGAGTTGCGTGGTCGTGAAAATAGATTTGCCAGTCGGTCAAGGAAGTCATAATTGGCAATGCGCAATGTGAATGGTCCGCGAGAATCTCTTTTATCCTCGTCCCGCTTGTCTCCGGGCGAACCAATGGTGGATGAACTAATTGGGGGGCAAAGGGAGTCCAGGTTCTGGATTGTCCAAGTTGAAAGGCGGCGGCCAACGCGGGATTTCCCACTCCACGACCGCCTCGGCAGGCATGACTTCCTCCTCGATGCCGACCACGCGAAGACTGGTGCGCCCATAGTTGCGCAGATTGTCAAAGGCGATGAAGAAGTGCAGATACTCTGGACTGGGCCCCAAGTCAATGGAGAAGATTGCCTGGCCGTCTTCAGGGGGCAATGGCGCCTCGAAGTCAAAGCAGAGCCACTTCACGCCCTGTCGGTTCCGCATGGACGGGGAGACGGGCAGCCGCGTTCCGTTATATGTCAGCACTGCGGAGGGAAGGCCTCTCGGCGGGCCGAAGACGCGCAGGAGAAGGCGCTGGCGTACGATGCAGTCCACGTCCTTGGCGGAGAAGTGCGCACGGAATTCCTCCGGAAGGCGGAAGCGCTTAGTCAGAAGCAGGCCCTGGGAGGGAACCTCGAAGGAGGAATTGCCGGGGGAGAACGGCCCATGGTCATAGAGGACGAAGCTATGGGGGAATTCCAGGTTTATCCCATTTGGGTTGATGCGGCGTTGGATGGCGGCCTCGGCGTAATTCTGATATATCGGGTAGGCAAAATGGACCATGTACAAGGCCAGAAAGAGTACAAAGCACGGAATGAGGAAACGGGATGGACGCTTTGAGGTTGATGGCCGCCGCAGGCGTCTGCCCAGAAGCGTGACGGCTCCGGCTCCGGCGCAGCAGAGCAATGGCAGGAATCCGATGCGGAAACGCGCCAGGATGTAGAAGGCGCTGGTGGCGCACCAGAAAGCGAACATCATCCAGAGCAACGCCAGGTACTTGAGGCGTCCTCGCCGGATGCAGCAGAGCATTCCCGCCAGGCCCAGCGTTCCGAGAATGCCCCAGGGAAGGAGAAAGGGCGCCTGGAGCAACGCGCTCTCCTTGCCTTGGACATCCATGCTGATGTTGTTGGGGATTTCCCCGGCGTCCCAGAAGAGCAGCAATTTGCGGAAGGTGAGCTCCAGAAAGGCGAGCGGTTTCTCCCGGAACCACTGCAGGATCCCGAAGTATTTGAGCAGCACGTAGCCGTAGACGCCGCGCGTCATCACGAGCGCGTAGCCCACGGTGATATTGCTCTGCTCGTCGTAAAAGACCAGCAGCTCCTGATCGCCCGCGGTCATGGCCTTGTGGATCGCGAGCTTTGGCAGCAGCTCGCGCCGGTCGAAGTCCAGCGCAAAGGCGCTGTACAGCCGCTCCAGATCGCGGTGT
>JAFYIW010000051.1 GCA_017538465.1 Victivallales bacterium | reverse complement strand
GCACCCCGATGTCTTCAACATCCTGCTTCAGGTGCTGGACGACGGGCGGCTCACCGACTCCCAGGGACGCGTGGTGGACTTCAAGAACACCGTCATCATCCTGACCAGCAACCTGGGCTCCGAGGAGATTGTCGATGCCGGCGTGGATGACTTCGAGACCATCCGGGGCAAGGTCATGGCGCTGCTCAAGGCGCACTTCCGCCCGGAGTTCCTGAACCGGCTGGACGACATCGTCTGCTTCCGTCGTCTGGAGAAGGCGCAGATGGTGGATATCGTGCGTCTGCAGTTGGAGCAGCTGGTCGCCCGCGTGGCGCAGCAGCGCATGAAACTGGTGGTCACCGACGCCGCCTGCAATGCGGTGGCGGACGAGGGCTACGAACCCGCCTACGGTGCACGACCCCTCAAGCGGGTCATCATCCACCGCATCGAGAATCCGCTCTCGCTCACCCTGCTGGGCGGAAAGGCCGCCGAGGGCGACACCATCACGGTGGACTACGACGCAGAAAAGATGGAGTTCACCTTCGACGTCCAGAAGACCGATTCGTAATTCGTAATTCGTAATTTAGGCGGGACGTCCGCCGTCCGATGTCTGGCGTCCCGCCTTGGTGTCCGCCGTCCGATGTCTGGCGTCCCGCCTTGGTGTCCGACGTCTGGCGTCTGGCGTCCCGCCTGTTAGCAAGGCGGGACCAGAAATATCAAAGCACGACCTTGTTGAGGTTATATTCCACCAGGCCTTCGGCACCGGCCTGCATCAAGTCCGGAATCAGGTCCCGTGCGACATGCTTGTCAATGACAGTGGTCAGCGAGAACCAGTTTTCATCGGAGAGATGGGCGATGGTCGGCCGCTGGAGGGCGGGGAGTTTGGCAAGCACGTTGTCGAGTTTGTCTTTATGGACGTTCATCATGAGGCCGACGCGGTTCTCCGCCGCGAGGACGGCCTGCAGAAGGAGCGCCAGGCGGTCCATCTTCCGGCGCTTGAAGGGATCCTGGGCGGCCTTGGGATTGGCGATGAAGCGGGTGGTCGTCTCGCAGAGCGTGTCGATGATTTTCAGGTTGTTGGCCTTCAGGCTGGAGCCGGTTTCGGTGATTTCGACGATGGCGTCGGCCAGATACGGCGGCTTGACTTCGGTGGCGCCCCAGCTGAATTCGACGGTGGCGTTCACGCCGTGGTCGGCCAGATAGCGTTTCGTCATTCCCACGGCCTCCGTGGCGATGCGCTTGCCCTCCAGGTCCTTCGCCTCCTTGATGTCGGAGTTGTTCGGCACCGCCAGCACCCAGCGAAGGGGCTTGCGACCGACTTTGCCATAAACCAGTTCGGCGATCTCGACGACCTCCAGGCCATTCTCGACCACCCAGTCGTAGCCGGTCAACCCGCAATCCAGCAGGCCCTCCGCCACATAGCGGGACATCTCCTGCGCCCGCAGCAGAACGCATTGGATTTCCGGGTCGTCGATGGAGGGATAGTAGGAGCGGGACTGGATGTCGATCTTGTATCCAGCCTTCTGGAACATTTCAACCGTGCTTTCCTCCAGGCTTCCTTTGGGCAGACCGAGCTTCAGGATGGACATTGGGTATTCTCCTGTTGTTATAACTTGTTGATTTACAATTATTTACTTTTTATATACAACGGTGGGGTCGAAAACGCGCTCTTCGATGATGGTCAGCGATCCATCTTTCTCCACTCGGCGGAAGAAACAGCTGGGGTAGCCCTCGTGGCAGGCGGAACCGCCAATCTGTTCAACTTTGAAGACCACGGTGTCCAAATCACAATCGACGAGAATTTCCTTGATTTTCTGGAACATCCCAGAACTCTCGCCCTTGACCCACAAGCGTTTGCGGCTGCGTGTCCAATAGGTGGCGATACCAGTTTCCAGCGTCTTTTCCCAGGCCTCGCGGTTGATGTAGGCCACCATCAGCACCTCGCCAGTCTGCCAATCCTGCGCCACTGCAGGAATCAGGCCATCCGCGCTCTTTGAAAAATCCAGTTCTACCATTTCGTAGTCTCCTTGTAATGCTCTTGTTTTGTGTTTAGTAAGAGTGTTGCGCGCATACTATAACACTCCTTCCTAATTTTCCTACGCCATGTCGTCTTTTGAAACGCAACGATAGCCTAAAGTCCGAATTATTGAAGACATATCTGCTTGGGGGAGGGAACCGTCTGGCGTTGGAGGATTATTTTATGGAAATTACTACGCAAAGGGAGGCAATCCATGGCAAAAAACTTCAACCAATCCGCCCGTCAGACGTGGTTTCCTGGGCACATGCTCAAGGCCGAAAAGGCGATGGCCGAGGCGCTGGATCTGGTGGACCTGGTGGTGGTCCTGCTGGATGCGCGGGCACCCCTGTCCACTCGGAATCCGCGGCTGGAGCAGCGGCTCCTGTCGCGCCGTCCCCATGCGTTGGTGGCGAACAAGTCGGATTTGGCCAGCGGCGTGCAAAACCGCCGTTGGAAGGCGTGGTTTGAGGCGCAGGGCGACCCCATTGACTTTCTTGAGGCGAGCCACCTGAAGAAGCCCGAGGCGCTGACCACGCATTGGAAAGAGCAGGTGCTGAAGTTGCGTCAGGAACGTGGGGCGACGCGTCCGCTGATGCGTCCAGTTCGGCTGATGATCGTGGGGATTCCGAACATCGGCAAATCCACGCTGGTGAATCATTTGCGAATGAGGAACATCGCAAAGGTGGAGGCTCGCCCTGGCGTGACGCGTCAAAACCAATGGGTGCCGCTGGCGGGTGGCGTGGAACTGCTGGATACTCCAGGGCTCTTGTGGCCACAGCTCAAGGACAAGAACCATGAATTGCTACTCACCGCGTTGGGCAATATCCCCGACGAGTCCACAGATCCTACGCTCACGGCCGAGTTCCTCATCACATGCTTTCAAGAACTCGGACTCGCTGATGCATTGAAGGCGCTTGACCTTCCAGAGATTCCCACGGAACCAGCCGAGGTGCTGGAGCAACTGGCGCTTCGGCGGAAGATGTTCCTGCCAGGAGGCCGTCCCGCCCTCGCGAATGCCGCACAGGGCTTCCTCAAGGACTACCGTGCAGGACGGCTCGGACGCTACACGCTGGAAGTCCCGCCTGCCGAAGAATCCGCAGGGGAGGCCGAGGAGGCGCAGGCATGAGCCGTTGCGCCGAAAATCATCTCGACGGCATTCTGCTGGTGGACAAGCCAGCGGATTGGACGAGTTTTGACGTGGTCAATTTCGTCCGAAGGCGCTTTTCCCTGGACAAGACGGGGCACTGCGGGACGCTGGATCCCTTCGCGACGGGGTTGTTGGTGATTCTGCTGGGCAAGGCGACGCGTCTGCAGGATTCGCTGATGGCGCAGAGCAAAATCTACACGGGGACCATTCGGCTGGGCGAGGAGACCGCCTCTGGCGACCTCACTAGCGAGGTGACCGCACAGCATGAAGTGCCGTCGTACACGCTGGAGCAGCTTCAACAGGCGGCGGATACCTTTTTGGGTGACATCCAGCAGGTTCCGCCGATGCACTCCGCCATCAAGGTCAACGGCCAGCCACTCTACAAGCTGGCGCGGAAGGGCAGGCAGGTCGAGCGTCCCGCCCGTCCCGTGCATATCGACCGTTTTGCGCTCAGCAACCTGCGCCTTCCT
>JAFYIW010000050.1 GCA_017538465.1 Victivallales bacterium | reverse complement strand
CACGCAAGCGAGAACCGGAGGGGCGGAATGGACCACAGGAGGTTTGGTGCCTGCGGCGACAGGTTCGGGGGTACTGCGGGGGTTCGGGGGGCTGCAGTCCCCCGTAGAATTGTAGAGATCACAGCCCCAAGGTAAGCTGCGGGTCTTCGGGGTGTGGCTTGGGAGTGCGTCCAAAGCGTCGGAGTGCGCGGTCGGTGACCATTCGTCCGGCTGGGGTGCGGATGAGGTATCCCTCCTGGATGAGGTAGGGTTCGTAAACATCCTCGATGGTCTCCTCCTCTTCGCCGACGGCGACGGCGAGGGACTTCAAGCCGACAGGACGTTCCTTGAACTTGACGATGATGGTCTCGAGGATGCGGTTGTCCATTTCATCAAGACCATCGTCATCGATGCTGAGCATTTTGAGCGCGGCGGTGGCGATGGCGTCAGTGATTTGCGACCCCCCTTTGACCTGCGCATAGTCCCGCACCCATCGCAGGAGATTATTGGCGATACGTGGGGTACCGCGGGCGCGCTTGGCAATCGCCAGCAGACCGTCCTTTTCGGCGGAAATCTGGAGGATTCCGGAGCTGCGGGTGAGGATTTGCTGGAGTTCATCCGCGCTGTAGTAGTCCATCCGGCACTTCATGGTGAAGCGCTCGCGCAGCGGCGCCGAGAGCTTTCCCTGACGAGTGGTGGCCCCGATCAGACAGAACTTCGGGAGGTTTACCCGTACGGAACGGGCGGCCACGCCAGAGTCCACCATGATGTCAATCACAAAGTCTTCCATCGCGGAGTAGAGGTACTCCTCGACTTGGCGGGGAAGACGGTGGATTTCATCGATGAAGAGGATGTCGCCTTCATCCAGGCTGGAGAGCAGTCCGGCCAAATCGCCTGGTTTCTCGATGACGGGGCCGCTGGTGGCCTTGAGGGTTTTGCCGCAGGCGTTGGCGATGATGTTCGCCAAGGTGGTCTTGCCGAGTCCAGGCGGGCCTGAAAGCAGAATATGATTGAGCGCCTCGCCGCGCGTGGTGGCGGCAGCGACCATGATCTGGAGCTGCTCCTTGACTTTGCTCTGCCCCGGGAAACTCGAGAACTGCTGCGGGCGTAGCGATCGGTCAAATTCCTCCTCGCGAGCATTCATTTCGGAGGTGATGAAACGTTCTTCTGTCATGTTTAGCTCGCTCGTGCGCGAGCGAGAACCGGGGAAAGGGGAATGGGGAATGGGAAAGCTCGCTCGCACGCGAGCGAGCACCGGGGAAACCTCTCACCTCTGACCTCAGACCTCTAACCTTCCGGCTTGGCGGTCATGCGACCAAGCGCCTTGGTGATGAGCGAGGAGGTCGAGAGCTTGCGTTCGGGATCATCGGCAAGCAGTTCGCGAATGGCCTTTTCGGCGTCGTCACGCTTGAATCCCAGAGTGGCGAGCGCCTTGACGGCATCGCTGGCGGTGGTGTCCAGCGCGGCTGCGGAAGAGGCAGTCGGCAGCGCGCCGAACTCGGTCAGTTTGCCCCGCAGGTCCAGAATGAGCTGCCCGGCGCTTTTCTTGCCCACGCCGTTGATTTTGCCCAGGAGTTTGATGTCCTGGCTGGCAATGGCCGAGCAGAATGCGGAGACGCTCATGGAGGAGAGGACATTGAGGGCCAGACGTGCGCCGAAGCCCTTGACGTCATTCACGATAAGGGTGAAGAGGCGCTTCTCGTCACGGGTGAGGAAGCCATAGAGGGTGAGGGCGTCCTCGCGCACGGCCAAATAGGTGAAGAGCGTGAGTCTGGAGCGTGGCGTCGGCAGTTTCTCGGCGGTGCTCAGGGGAATCAGCACTTCGTAGCCGACGCCGTTGACCTCCAGGACCACGGTGTCCATCGTGCTTTCGACAAGGGTTCCGGTCAGTTGCGCAATCATGAAAACATCCTTGCGGGGTTACGATTCTTCCAGAATGGCCACCTTGCCCAGCACGCTGTCAACGACAAGGCGGTATTTCCATCCCTGGACCTCGAAGCGCATCTGCGGACCGCTGGCCTCGCCGTCCGGGAAGAAGCAGAAGATGAACTGCTGTGCTTCGCCGCCGATTCCCATTTCGGGCCATTCCGTCCAGACAATGTCCTTGGGGATTTCGTAGCTCGGGGTGCCGGGGAGAATTCCGCCCTGGCCATCAGTCCCCGTCAACGGGGGGAGAACAGGCGCGCGCCAGTCGCGGTCCAGTGGATTTTCCCAGGGTTGCACGGTGAATTGATGCTGCGCCACATCCAGCACGAGCGCCAAAGGCCGGCCTCCGGCGCGGGCGCGCATGGCGGTCTCCGTGAAGGCCCCGCGCAGCTTGGAGAGCGTGCTTTCCACGGCGATGCGGCGAGTGCCTCCGCCAATCCGCGGGATAATCAGCGCCGTGATCAACAGCACAATCACGCAGACCACCAGCATTTCGATGAAGGTGAAAGAGTGATGGGACATTTTTTTAACTCGAAGCTTTCGCTTCGAGCACAGGACACTGGGAACCCGAAGCTTTCGCTTCGAGCACAGGACACTGGGAACCCGAAGCTTTCGCTTCGAGCACAGGACACTGGGAACCCGAAGCTTTCGCTTCGAGCACAGAACACTGGGAACCCGAAGCTTTCGCTTCGAGCACAGGACACTGGGAACCCGAAGCTTTCGCTTCGAGCACAGGACACTAGTTCCAGCAGGAGAGGTCTGCGTTGTAACCTTCGCCGCCGGCGGCCTTGTCCGCGCCGTAGCTGATGATGTCGAAGGGCTGGTCGTCGGCGCCGGGGACGGTATAGACGAAATCGTTGTCCCAGCCGTCTTTGGGGAGATTCTTGGCATCGAGATAGGGACCGCTCCACTTGGCGTTGCTGGTCTTGACGAGCAGGTCATCCAAGGTATTGGGATACTCGCTGCAGTCCATGTAGAAACTCTGGACAGCCCCCTTGAGATTGCTCAATTGGGTTTGAGTGGTGGTCACGCGAGCCTTGTCCAGCGAACCGAGGATTCGCGGGCCGACCAGCGCGGCGAGCATGCCGATGATGACCACGACGATCATGATTTCAATCAGGGTGAAGGGGTGGTGGAGCGCACGGTTGCGGCGGCGGTTCTTCATTGTCATGTAACTCCTTTGTAATTACTAGATTATAAAAATACTAGATGGCGTGTTGCATGTCCATGATGGCGGTGAACATGAGCAGCACGATGACGAAGATTCCCAGTCCGAGCAGGATGATGACAATGGGCTCGAAGAGGGAGAGCAGGCGTTTGACGTTTTTCCGCAGGTCGGTCTCATAGCGGTCGGCGACGCGGTCAAGCATCTCCTCGACATTGCCGGTCTCCTCTCCGACGGAGATCATCTTGAGCATGAGCGATGGGATGTATTTGCTCTTGGCCAGGGCGGAGGAGATTTTCTGGCCTTGTCGCAATTCACCAGAGACCTCGTCCAGGGAACGCCGGATGACCCAGTTCTGGATGACTCGGTTGGCGATGGAGACGGTGTTGAGGAGCGGCACTCCGGAGCGCATGAGGATGGCCATGGTTCGTG
>JAFYIW010000049.1 GCA_017538465.1 Victivallales bacterium | reverse complement strand
TTTTCCCGCTAGAAAGCCGGGGACAGGCACCGATTTTCAACTTGAAAGCGGTGAAAGCCGGGGACAGGCACCGGTTTTCCCGCTAGAAAGCCGGGGACAGGCACCGATTTTCCCGCTAGAAAGCCGGGGACAGGCACCGATTTTCAACTTGAAAGCGGTGAAAGCCGGGGACAGGCACCGGTTTTCCCGCTAGAAAGCCGGGGACAGGCACCGATTTTTGTGAAAGCGGGGACAGGCACCGGTTTTTCATGGATTTTTCCCAAAAGCTCCAAAATATTCTCAAAATATGCGCGTTATTTGGGCAAGAACCCGATCCGGTTGCAAAAGATTCACTCCTTTTCACGTCCATTCCAGCTTCAGGAGGCTCCATGAAGAAACTTCTCCCGCTTGCCATTGCCGTCGTGCTCGTCGCCATCATTGCCGTCACCATCGTCCGTGCCCAGAATGACTCGTCCCCCACGCCGCCCCCGACGGAAACTCATGCCACCGACCGACGCGAACCGCCGGAAAGGCCCCACGAAGGGATGCGCCAGCGTCAACTCGAGTGGATCCGCGGACAGGCCGCCGAACTCAAAGCCATGTATGATGAAAACCAGGATGGCACTTTGGACGAAGCCGAACGCGTCAAGCTGGAGGCGGACTTGGCCATCGCCGAACGTCTGGGGCCCTTCCTGATGACCGGCAAGATTCTCAAGGAAGCGGATGCCGATGGCAATTTTGAAATCAGCCCCGAAGAGGCCGCCAAAATTCCCGAGGCTCTCGAGAAGTTCCGTCCCATGCGTGGGCCCGGCGGACCCGGCGGAAGGCCCCACGGCGGACCCGGAGGAAGGCCCCACGGCGGACCAGGAGGAAGGCCTCACGGCGGACCCGGCGGAAGGCCCCATGGCGGACCCGGAGGAAGACCTCGTGGCGAGGGACTTCCCGCGCCTGCGGCCGCGGAGACCTCCCCGGAACCGGCAGCGGAATAAATAGTTCAATCTCCAACCCAAAACATGGATATGGCCCCGGCAAACTCGTCGGGGCTCTGCCATTTCGTCTGAAGCGTCATGACAACCGAACGAAACTACGAAGCAGAGAACACCGTCCCCGCCGCTCGGCAGATGGTGGATGACCAGCATGTGTTTTTCCTGCAGGGCAAGGATGCGCCGGGCAGACGCGTCCTCTTCATCGGCAACTCCATCACCCTGCATGGATACCGCCCGGCCATCGGCTGGCTGAGATCGGATTGCGGCATGGCCGCATCGGACGCCGCCCACGACTATGTCCATTTGGTGCTGGCGGGCCTCTCCAAGCCACATCCCGCCGTCGGCTGCATCGCGCAAATCGGCGACTGGGAATTGAATTTCTGGGATGACGGCATTCTCCACGACGTCTATCAGGAGGCCGCCGACTGGAAGCCCGACCTGGTCATCGCGCGCCTGGGCGAAAACATCCGCCCCGAGAAGATGGAGCTTTATCCGCTGCTGCCCCATTTTGTCAAGATGGTGCGGTTCTTTGCGGGGACGCAGACGCAGATTGTGGTGACCGACACCTTCTGGCCCAATCCAGAAAAGGAGCGGATTCTCGCGGAGGCCGCACAGGAACTCCAGGCCCCGCTGGTGCATTTGGCGGACCTGGGAACTCTGGACGAGATGAAGGCCATCGGCCTCTTCGAGCATGCCGGCGTGGCCGGACATCCGGGCGACGCCGGCATGGCCGCCATCGCCGCCAGAATCCTGAAGGCCCTGGACCAGCAATATTGACTGGATCCGTGATCTCCCCGATGACAATGCTCGGCGCCGCCGCAGACTCACGGCTCCGGCTCTTAGAATAATTCGTGATATCCAAGCAGCCGGCGATAGTTCTCCAGGAGATGCGACTTGGAGAGGATGCCCTGGAAGCGCCCGTTGTGGGTGATGGCAATGACCTCCGCGTTGGAGCGGTCAAAGAGCCGCGCGGCTTCGCCGACGGTCGCCGTGTCGGGAAGCATGGGCGGCAGAGGCCCCATGAAGTCATCCACGATGAGTTGGTCATAGAGGCGCGTGTCCAGAATGAACGGGCGCAGATGGCGTTCACTGACCATCCCGACGAGCCGTCCGTCGGCGGCCAGCACCGGGAAGACGCCTTGTCGGCTGATCATCAGCGTCTTGAGCATGCTTCGGAAGGAATCCAGCTGGCTCAGAGTGTAGTAATGCCGATCGGCCAAATCGCCGACCTTCGCCATTTCCTGGTCATCCAGAGTCGGCGGCAAGGTCTTGGACGGATCCCGCTGGGCATTCGCCACCGTGAAGTAGAGATTCCCCCCGTTCAGCAACTTGCTGACGAAGGTCGCCAGCGCCACCACGACCATCAGCGGCACAAAGAGCCCGTAGCCCCGAAGCATCTCCGCAATCAGGAACATCCCCGTGAGCGGCGCATGCATCACCCCCGCCAGCATGCCCGCCATGCCGGCGGCCATGCAGTTGAGCGCGGGAATGGTCGTGATGTTGAGCTGCTGCAGCACCAGATAGAAAAATCCCCCCAGAAAACACCCCGTGACCAGCGAAGGCGCGAACATCCCGCCGTCACCGCCGGAGGCCGTGGAGAAGAGCGACGCGATCGGCTTGAGCAGCGCCAGCACCAGTAGCATCAGAATCAGCAGCGCGGCATTGCCGGCAGTCGAGAAGAACAGCATGCCGTCGGGCAAATCGCCAATGTGGTTGGACAGCAGACTGGCGATGAAATTGAAGCCCTGGCCGGAAAGCGCCGGCAACAGCAGGAAGAGCAAATAGAGCACCACACTGCCCAGAAAGCCCCTTCCCCAACGACCGCCAGGCACCTTGACCGCCAGGCGGGAGACCGCCTTCGCGCTCTTGATGACCATCGCCGCAAAGGCGCCGCTGGTCAAGCCAATCACCGCATAGATCCAGAGATTGCCCAGCCGCCAAGTATAATCGACATTCGGGAAATTCACCGCCAAATGACAGAGCTGGCTGACCACCGCGCCAGAGGCCGCCGCGATCAGCAGCGGAACCAGCAGCACTGCGCTGGAGGAGGGAAGCAGCACCTCGCAGGCAAACAGCGCCCCCGTAAGCGGCGCGTTGAAGATGGCGCCGATGCCCGCGCTGGCGCCGGCGCAGAGCAGCAGCGTGCGGCTTTCCGCCGAGAGACCCATTCGACGGCCCAGCCCGTCTCCAATGGCCGCCCCGGTCAAGGCGCTGGGGGCCTCCATTCCCGCGGAAATGCCCATTCCGACGGCGACGCCGCTGGTGAGGATATGGCAGAACGCATGATAGGTGTGGATTTTCTTGCCCATTTGCCGCGCCTCGCGGATGGCCGGCCAGAGGCTGATCTCATAGCGGCGATGCCGAAAGAAAATCTCCAGAAAGACGATGCACAGGAAGATGCCGACCGCCGGCAAGGCAGGCGCCACCCACGGGGCGGCAACGCCGGAATGCTCCACCGCCCATCGGCAAAGCAAGCGGCAGAACTTGGCCAATTCATGCATCAGAACCGATGCCAAGCCTGACAGCATCCCCACCACCAGGCACAGGGAAAGCATGGCGACGCGCAGTGCGTCCGCATGACGCCAGGATTGCTTCCCGAAAAAGGAATGGATGCGCTCCGTGAAATTCATGTCCAGCCAGCGATGTCCGTGTCTTGGCACGGTAGATTTTTGCGTAGAAGCCAGTTATACTTCAAGGCAGATGCTATATTACAAACTGCAAACGAAAACGCCGCCGATGCCGGCGATGACCCTTAACATAATCTTCCGAACGGCGTCTTCCCGTCATGGCGGCCGATGAAGCCAGGAGGCTTTGCCGGATGGGGCAACCGCCCCGACGCCAGCAGTTCAACTCATCAACCCCCGTCCATGGAAAAACCTCGAATACGTGTCCTGCTGCTCTGCGGTGGCCAGTCCACCGAGCATGAAATCTCCCTTGAGTCCTGCCGCTCCGTCGCCGCCGCCGTCGACCGCGAACGCTTCCAGCCATTCGTGGTCGGCATCACCCGCGAGGGCGTCTGGCAATACTACGGAGACGAGGATTTCGCCGACGAGGTGGATGACCCGACCAAAATCCACCTGCGCCCCGACGCGCCCCTGTGCTACCCCGGGCGCTCCGCCCAGGGCGCGGTCCTCTATGTCGAGGGAATGGACGCCGCCATTCCCTTTGACGTCGCCTTTCCCGTTCTCCATGGCATTCACGGCGAGGACGGCACTGTCCAGGGACTCTTCGACATGTTCGGCGTCCCCTACGTGGGATGCGACTACGCCTCCTCGGCCAACTGCATGGACAAGGACATCACGAAGATTCTGCTGAACTCCGCCGGCTTCCGCACGGCCTACGCGCTGGTGCTGCGCCGCGGGGAGTCCCTCACGGAGGACTACGTCGAGGAGCGCCTCGGCATGCCGCTCTTCGTGAAGCCCGCCCGAACGGGCTCCTCCGTGGGGATCTCCAAGGTCAAGACCGCCGCCGACCTGTCCGCTGCGCTGAAGGAGGCCTTCCGGTATGACGACAAGGTGCTCCTGGAGGAATGCATCGCCGGCCGCGAAATCGAGTGCGGCGTCCTGGAGATGCCGGACCAGACGCTCTTCGTGGCTCATCCAGGCGAAGTCGTCCCCCACGACGAATTCTACAGCTATGCCGCCAAATATCTGAATGAAGACGGTGCGACGGTGAAAGTCGAGGCCGATTTGGACGAAGAGGAGTCCGAGGAGGTCAAGCGACTGGCCGCCAAGGCCTTCCATGTTCTCGGCTGCAAGGGCATGGCGCGCATTGACTTCTTCCTCTCCGCCCAGGGCGACTGGGTGCTCAACGAAGTCAACACCATTCCAGGCTTCACCAGCATCTCCCTCTATCCGCAGATGATGAAGAACTCCGGCATCCCGTATGCGGAACTCATCACCAACCTCATTGAAAACGCCCTGACCCGTCACCAAAACGCCAGTGTGCTGCTGAAGTAGCGTTCTGTGCGGCACTGGCAGAACTCTCCACCTTTCAACCCCCATCCAGCCATGAAAAAACTCCTCGCGCTGACTCTCACCGTCCTGGCCATTGCCCTTGTCAGCGGCTGCGCTTCCGTTCAGCCCGTCGGTCTTGCGTACACGAATCTCCGTCTGCCAGTCGCCGTGGGCGAAGACGTCCCCGTCGGTCCGCATATCAAAATCGGCGTGGCGGAATCCCACTCCATCCTCTCGCTGATTGCCGTGGGAGACTCCTCCATCACCGCCGCCTGCATCAACGACAACATCACGAAAATCCACCATATTGACTGGGAAGTCGAGAGTTTCTTCGGCATCTGGTCCACCTACAAGACCGTCGTTTACGGAGAATAGCCTCCTGCAAGCGCGGGGGGAGGAACGCCCCGGCGGCCTGCGGACAGGCGTCGGCTGGATGCTTTTAACGACATGGCATGGGATTTGCGGCGAGCAGGAGGGGGCAAGGCCATCGCCGTCTCAGACGAGCGGGCGGGGGAAAGCATCGCCTCCCTGGCGGCGGCGGCGGGACTGGCGGCAGAAGAATTCGATCTTTGGGCCTCTGACGTTGTCGAGGGCATCGGCCCCATGGGAGAGCGGCTGATAAAACAGGCGGGCATTCCCAATGTCATTGTGGCCTATTGGGCCGGGAACCTGGGGGCAATCGGCAGATGGTGGGTGGATTGGAATGCCAATGTCAAAAAGATGAGAAAAAGGGGGTTTCTCGTTGACGAGCTATTCAGCACGGGGGCCGTGCTGGAATATCAGACCGCGTTGAACACCCGCCAGAATGCGGGGGAACTACACGGGACCTATTTCTGGGGGCATGGCTTTTCTCCCGACATGCGGCATAAGACCTGTTCCCGGGGAGGACTGGTCAACAGGAACAAAACGCGGACCTTGAGTTTCCAGGAATACCACTCACGGTATCATCTGGCGTTCGCGTATGTCTTCGCCTGCCATTCCAGTCATGGGGCAGAAGCCATCCTGGCCATGGACTGGCGAGGCTTCGAGGGAGTGCTGGTTCCATGGAATCCATGGAGCCGCCTGTGGAAATGGAATTGAAGACTCCTCCGGAAACTCGAGGTTTTTCCTCCGCACCGCCTTGCCCGCCGCAAGGCGTCCCATCCGCGGCAAGGCGTCATTTCTCGCCGTCCAGGAGTTTCCCGATGGCGAGGCTGGAGGCCAGATTCAGCCGTTCCACCAGGTTCGCGCAGACCTCGGGATTGCTCTGGCAAAGGTCGTAGGTCGAGGCGATGCGCTCCATGCACTGATGCATCAGCGCCGGCATGCGTCGCCAGCTGTCCAGCAGGCTCTCGATGGGTTCATGGCTGGCATGCAGCCGCTCGTCGTACTCGCCGTTCAGCAGCGCACGAACAAGGCCGACGTGCCGCGGATGGCAGGTCGGCGTCTCGCCGTTTTCCCATTTGCGGAAGGTGCTCCAGCTCATATTGAAGTAATTGGCCAGCTCCTGGTAGGAAAGCCCCAGGCGCTGGCGGAGTTGGCGGAGCCGCTGGCGGTGTTCCGGCGCGAAGTTTCCCGTGAAGGGCATGGGGGATGGCAAGGCGTGCTTTGACATGGGCATAAGGCAGAAGTGTTCGAGGTGTTCGGGATTCCCTTCCCATTCCTGAATGTAACCTCGCATGTCCTTGCCGCAATCCCGTTCACAGATAATCGTAAAATTCCCCTATTTGCGGAGAATGAATAAGATAGAATTATTTTTCCGCGGAATTCCGCAACCCGCGCGTCATCCGTGCAGATAATGCCAGGCGCGCACCTGCTCGGCCACCCCCGCAGGAAAGCGCTCGGGATAGAACTCCTGCGCGCGACGCGTGACAATCGACTCGCTGACGACATTCAGCACGAGCGCCTCCGGCGCCAGGCTCTGCTCCAGCAGCGTCTCCGCCAATTGCCGCGCCGAGGACACCGCCGCCTCGTCAAATCCCGCCAGCGCAAAGACTGGCCCGTGAAGTCCGAACGCCACGCCAAGATAGGAACATGCGGCATTCTCCACGGAATGCGAGAAGCGCGTCGGCGAGATCTCCTCCGCAGGCAGGTCCAGGATTTCCTCGATGGTCTGGAAGGAGGTCGCCGAAGGCCCAAAGGAGGACACCGTAATCAAGGCGGTTTCGGGCGGCGGCGAATCTTCGCCCAGGAGCGCATCGGCGGCGCAGATGCATAGACTCGTGTAGCGGTCCGCGCGGCGCAGGCGGTGCCGCAGGCGAGTCTGCTGGAGCGTTGCCTCGTCAGGCATCACTGTCCACTGCAGGGAATGTCTCAGGACAATCGACAACTCAGTCTCCCAGGCTACACTCTTCTCAGCACCAGCGCGGTATTGGAACCGCCGAAGGCCAGCGAGGTGGAAAGCGCATAACTTTCCTCGAAAGGCGTGTCATGCGTCAGCGGCGGAATCGTCAATTCCGGGGCCAGGTGTTCGAAATGATGGCTGCGCGCCGCCACGCCACGCTCCAGCATCAACGCCGTGAAGACGAATTCCAGCGCACCGGCGGCCCCGAGGGCATGGCCGGTCAAGGACTTGGTGGAGTGGTAGCGCAAGGCCGGCCCGAAGACCCGCGCGAGCGTCTGTCCCTCCACGCGGTCATTGGCCTCCGTGCCTGTGCCATGGGCGTTGACCATTCCGACCTCCTGCGGGGTCGCGCCTGCGTCCTGCAAGGCCACGCGAATGGCCCTCTCCAGGAACTCGCCATTGGGCAATGGCTGGGTGAGGTGGCTGGCGTCCGCCGTCTTGCCATAGCCGCATAGGGCGATTTCGGCCTTTCGTTCCCGCAGCAGCCTCGATTCCGGAGCCGCCAACACCACCGCCGCCGCGCCTTCGCCGAGATTCAGCCCGCCGCGGGCGGCGTCGAACGGACGACATGGCGAGGCGTCGCACACCCCCAGCGCGTGGAAACCGTCCAGCGGGCCGGTCTCCAGCGAGTCCGTTCCCGCCGCGAGGACGGCATCGCATTGTCCCGAGACCAGCCAGAGGCGGGCGATGCCCAGCGCATCCGCGCTGGAGGTGCAGGCGTTGGAAACCGTCAGCGCGGGGCCATCCAAAGAATACTGTCGCCGAAGCCATTCCGCAGGGGAGGTCTCCACATAATCTCGATACGGCGTTCCGTCGGCGACAGGCGAGCCATGCCGCAGTTTCGCGCAGAACTCCAGGTCATGCAGCTGGCAGAGAACCGTGCTTCCCACGCAGACGCCAATCCGCACTCCGGCACGCTCCGCCGCCGAGGCCAGCCGTGCATTCCGCAAGGCCTCCTCCACCGCCATCTCCAGCCATTGGATGGCGTTGCCGCCCGGCCGCGTGGGATTTCCGGGGTGGGGCACCTCGTAGACCGGCAGCCGCAGAGTGGTCTTGAAACGAGTCAGCAGATGCGGTTCAACCTGCTGGGCAGTCAACTGCATGGCCGTGGCGGGCAGCCCGACTCCCAGCGCCGAGACCGCGCCCATTCCAATGACCAGAGCCTCCTGCATTTTCAAGGTGAGAGGTGAGAGGTGAGAGGTGTTTCAAGGGAAAAGGGGAAAGTTCTGGACTCTGGTCTCTGGACTCTGGTCCCGCCAGGAAGATGAGAGGTGTGACGGCGGCGAATTGCCGTAGATGAATTACCCTTTTTGGTCTTCAGGGAAATCCCGCACGAAATCCGCCAGCATCCCCAGATTCCGGAAGAGCTCCTTGCGCTTCTCGAAAGCCTTCTGCGGGATGCCATAGGTGCGCTGAATCATCACCACCAACTCCACGGCGTCCAGGGAATCCAGCCCCAGACGGCTCTCCTTGCCGAAAATGGGCTCCTCGTCCGTGAGCTCCTCGGGCTTCATGCTCTCGATGTTGAGCCACTCGAAGACCTGCGCCTTGAATTTTGGATTGAATTCTTCCGGTGTCATGGTATCAAATCAGGGAGTTAAGGTGGTGTCCTCGACATTCAGCTGAAATGCCTCGATGCCCTCGCGGCGTCCCTCGCCGACCCGCAGGGCACGCACCGCCGCCATGAGGGCGGCCGCCCGGTCGTCCGCCACCGCCACCGCCACCGCGCTGTTCGCGCCCGGCCACACGCCATTGTCCAGCCGCGCCCCCGTCATGTCTCCAATGCCGACCAGCCGCGGCCACTGGGTGAAGCTTCTGACTCCCTGCCGCTGGAGCAAAGCCTGCACATCCTCCTCGATGGAGATGTTGTAAACGATGAAGACGAGTTTCATGGGCTAGGCGTTCTTGGGCTTCAAGACAAAGGAGTAGATGGTCGGAATCACCGCCAAGGTCACGATGGTGGAGATCACCAGCCCGCCAATGATGGTGGTGGCCAGCGGACTCCACAACTCGGAACCCGTGTTCTGGGAGAGCGCCATGGGAAGCATGCCGCAGCACGTGGTCATCGTGGTCATGAGCACCGGACGCAGACGCTGGCGGCCGGCGGCCGTGACCGCGCCATAGACGTCCTGCCCGCGGGCGATCAGCAGATTGATGTAGTCCACCAGCACGATGGCGTTGTTCACCACCGTGCCCACCAGCATGATCATGCCGATGAAGGAGAACATATTCAGGGTGTATCCTGCGGCCAGCAGCGCGAAGACCGCGCCGGCGAAGGCGAAGGGAATCGAGAACATCACCACGAACGGCGCCGTGTGCGACTCGAACTCCGCGGCCATCACCATATAGACCAGCAGAATGCCCAGCACCAGCATCAGCGTGAGGTCACTGAAGGACTTGCCCTGCTCCTCCACCTGTCCCGTGTAGTCCAGCGAGACCCCCTGCGGCAGGGAGATGTTGTCGGCGATCGCCTGTTTCAAATCGGCAAAGACCTCGCCGAGCGAGCGGTCATAGACGTCCATCTGGAGATAGACCACCCGCTCCTGCCCCGTGCGCGAAATCGACAGCGGCCCCAGCGCCTCGTGGACCTTCGCCACCGCGTCCAGCCGGATGCGCTGGCCATTGACGGTGATTTCGGAATTCTGGAGGTCGCTGATGGAACGCCGTTCGTCTTCCCGCAGCTGCAGGAAGATGTCATACTCGTCCTCGCTCTGGCGGTATTTGCTGGCAGTGCTGCCGTAGAAGAGGGTGCGGATGGAGGAGACGATGCTGTTCACGCTGACGTTCAGCGCGGCGGCGGCCTCGCGGTCAATCTCAATGACCAGCTCGCGGTTCCCGCTGTCAAAGGTGACGGTCGGGTCCTTGCAGCCCGGAATCTGCAGGGCGAGCTGGCGGATGCGGTTGGCGATGCCCAGCGTGGTGTCCAGGTCATAGCCCAGCACATTGACGATGATGGGCTTCTCGTTGGAACCGCCCAGAATCATCGACATCAGGCGGTTGGAGGTGGAGAGGAAGACGCGGTCCAGCTCCGGCCAGGTGCGCAGCTCGGAGAGCACCGCGTCGCCCAGCTCCGCGGAAGAGTAGGGCCGCAATTCGCGCTTCAGCAACTTGACGTTGATGCGGCCGATGTGGGAGCCGGCGCTGCGCCCCCAGGAGGAGCTTCCCGCGCGCCAGTTGTTGAAGCGGATGCCGCTCTCGCGGGGATTGCCCTTCTCGTCAGGCGCGATGCCCTGCCCCGCATATTTGGCGCTCAGCAATTCCTGCTCCTTCTCATAGACCAGCCGGGTGATGCGCCGCGCCATCTCGGCCGTGAGCTCCGCGCGGGTGGAGACAGGCAGCTGGAACTGGATTTCCATCTCGCCCAGATCCTGGTCGGGCGTGAATTCCGTGCCGACCAGGGGAATGCAGAGGACGGCCGCAGCCAACACCAGCGCGCCCGCCAGCAGCACCAGATGGCGGTGTTTCAGACAGTGCCCCAGGAACCAGCCGTAGGCCTTCTCCACCGCCAAAAAGATTCTCTCGCTCCATGCGTAGAGGTGGGAGCCTAAACCCGGGCCGGAATGCCCGGGCACGGAACTACCGGGCTCCGGCGGGCGCCTGAGCAGCCGGCTGGCCAGCATCGGGGTGAGCAGCAGGGCGCAGACCATGCTGGCCAGAAGCGTCGCGGTCACCAGTCCGCCCAGTTGTTTGAACATGATGCCGGTGGCGCCCTGCACGAAGACCAGCGGCAGGAAGACGCAGATGGTGGTGGCGGTGGAGGCGACGAGGGAGAGGCCGACCTCGGAGGCGGCGAAGCGGGAGGCCTCCCGCACGCGCACCCCGCGGGCGACATAGCTGGTGATGTTCTCCAACACGACGATGGCGTTGTCCACCACCATGCCGATGGCGATGGCCAGGGCGGAGAGGCTGATCATGTTGA
>JAFYIW010000048.1 GCA_017538465.1 Victivallales bacterium | reverse complement strand
TACAGCTGTCGCATTTTCCTGTTCCATTACATCCGACACAAACCGCACGGATTGGGGCTGGTCCATAGCCACGTTTGCAGACGGAACATAAGCCAGTGCCGTCACAGGATCTACACCATGTCCAGCTGCCCCCGGATGTCATGTTTCTTCCTTCTCCATGACATTGACTGCATTTCAGCGTTCCTCCGCAACCTACGCATGTCTGGTTGTTGTAACCCCCTGCAGGCGAAGGAAACGACATAGGTGGTTGTCGGTGCCCGTTGCCATTTGCCAAGTTTGAAATCATGTTCATTGCCATTTGCTCATGATATTGAAACATCGGATCATACTTCATTATTACCGGGGCAAGCGAATGCAGGTATTGAACGCCTGATTGGTCCGCCATGCAGAAAGTTAAAACCGTTGCCTCCCAGAATTGACTGATCAGCAAATCACGTTCTTCAGGCGAGGCCGATGACAATTGGGCATCCAGTTGTTGAGGGGTAAGACGCTGTGGTTGGGATACTTCGTTGTCTGCAAATAGGTCCTGGTTGTTCCGGGCAATGGTTTCGATTCCTTCCAAATGTTTATTGAGCACTGGTTCAAGGGAAGTATAATAAGCCATGGCCTTTGAGTCGTGTGAATTATATGCATCAATCGACAATTGAATATATTCCGTCACAAGATCCGCCAGTATGGCTGGTTTTTGCTGTGCACTCAGGCTTGACAGATAACGGTCAAGCTCTTGTGCACTTGGATTGCGCTGCAGGTCAATTTTTTGAACAGACCGACGTCCCTGGGCATTTTCTTTTGGGGACGACCGTTGTTTCATTATTGCTCTCTGACCATTTAGGACGAGACACAGGCAGAAGCAAAAGAAAAAGAAGAATACTCTTGTCGTTTTCATCATGCCAAACTCCAATTCAGGGATGCCGGTTACTCTGAGACCTTGAAAACTGCCTTGATGCTGTCTAGGAGAATCCTGAAATTTCATAACCATTCAGCCCGCCACTCCAAGTGAAAGCAAGGGCTGGCCATGGCTTAAGATAGTGCCTGAAAATTTTTCTGTCACCAGCGCGGCGTGTCGAGACTCCAGACGGCCTTCCGCTCCCTTGCCACTACTGAACCGTAGAGGTTTTTCTCGTATTTCACGTGCCCCGCGGAAGAAAGACGCATTTATGCGCAGGAATTTTAACCGGACAGCAATGTTCAGATTTAAGGATATATATTAGAAACGATTCCCCGTTTTCGCAGGGGGATTCGTTGAAATCGTCTTTTCCCCCGCAATGAAACCGTTGGTCATCATCCCCACCTACAACGAGGCGGAGAATCTGCCCGTGCTGCTGCCGGCGCTCTTCGATGCGGCGCCCGAGGTCAGCGTGCTGGTGGTGGATGACGGTTCGCCGGACGGCACGGCGGGCGTCGCCACCCGGCTGGCCACGCAGTTTCCAGGGAAGGTCTCGGTGATGACGCGCGCCCGCAAAAGCGGCCTGGCCTCCGCGTATCTGGCGGGCTTCGCCTGGGGGATGGAACGCGGCTTCGACCACTTCCTCGAGATGGATGCGGATTACTCGCATGACCCCAAATACGTCCCCGAACTGCTGAAACAGGCGGCGGACCATGATGTGGTCATCGGCTCACGCAACATCCCCGGCGGCGCCGTGGAAGGGTGGGGCTTCCTGCGAAACTTCATTTCCAAAGGCGGGTCCATGTACTCGCGCCTGATTCTGGGCTGCCCCATCCGAGACCTTACCGGCGGCTTCAATCTCTGGAGCAAAGGCGCGCTGAAGGCCATCGGGCTGGACAAAATCATCTCAAGGGGCTACTCGTTCCAGGTGGAGATGAAATACCGGGCGTTCCGCAAAGGTCTCCGCATCAAGGAAATCCCAATAACCTTCGTGGACCGCCGGCGCGGCAAGTCCAAGATGAGCCGCCGCATCTTCGTGGAGGCGCTCCTGAACATCTGGAAACTGCGCTTCAGGAAAACCTGACCACCCCCGACGAGTGCGCGGCCGTCTTCTTAATAACATCATAACACTTTTATTATAAACATGTTAGGATTTTTTTCAATTATCCTGAAGATTCTCTTCATCATCTTCTTCTTTGGCCTCTGCGTGGGCATTCACGAGTTCGGCCACATGATCGTGGCGCTCTGGCAGGGGCTGCACGTGGAGAAGTTCTCGATCGGCATGGGACCGAAGCTCTGTGGCTTCAAATACAAGGGCGTGGAGTATCAGGTGGGCTGGCTGCCTTTCGGCGGCTTCGTCTCCCTCCCGCAGCTCGACCCCACGGACGAGCCGAAGACCAGCGATGACCAGCCACTGCCCCATGCCTCGCCCAAGGCGCGCATTCTGACCGCCTTCGCGGGACCGTTCTTCAATGTCCTCTTCGGCTTTTTCCTGGCCACCATCATGTGGTGGGCGGGGCTCTGGGAACCCGCGACGGCGGATGCCGTGGTGGTGGCGGAGGTCCCGGCCTATCTGCCGGAATATGTCGAGCCATTGAATCCAGGGGATCGCATTCTCGCCATCGACGGCGAGTCCATTTCGGAATTTCCGGGAGAGATGCTGGACCGCTGGGGGAATCTGTGCTATGCATGGAGCGAGGTGTTCCCGGAGCGAGAGGCTTCGGAGACCTTGCGTCTCACTGTCCAGACGGGCGAGGAGGCGGCCCGCGAAATCACCATCACGCCCAAACGTAATCCTGAATATGATGCGGGGCTGCGCGCGGGCGACCGCATCGTGGCGGTCAACGGCAAGCCCTTCACCGGCGGCATCGCCGAGTTCCACCAGGAGTATGTCTATAGCAATGGCGAAATAATCACCTTGCGCATCGTGCGGGACGGGGCGGCGCGGGACATCCGCTTCGCGCCGCCGCCCAATGCGGGCATGGAGGGCCTGGGGTATCCGTTCTTCGTCGCGCTGAATCCGCCGCAAATCGGCGGGGTGCTTCCGGGGTCTCCGGCCGAGCAGGCCGGCCTGAAGGCGAATGACCTGCTCCTTGCCATCAATGGCGAAAATGTCATCGGCGCCTTCCAGCTGGCGGAGAAGCTGCCGCAATATGCGGGCCAGACCATCGTGGTCGAAGTCGGGCGCAATGCCAAGACCCTCCAGTTTGCCCTGGCTGTGCCCGAGGGGGAGGAGGTGACCCTCCATGACCTGGGCATCGCCTTCCAGGTGATCGCGAATCAAGTTCAGCCGAATTCCCCTGCGGAACGGGCCGGACTGCGGAGCGGCGACCGCTTCCTTTCGGTGGAGCAGTTGGATGCCGAAGGACAGTCCATCGGCCAGGTCGCCACCGTGCTGGACATGCGTTCCTTCCAGCGCGCCATCCGGCAGTGCGACGGCAAGCCGGTGCGCATCGCCTATGAGCGTGGCGGGAGGCAATGCTCCACCGTGGTCACGCCGGAATTCTCCCAAGAGGCGGAGCCGCCCGTCTATCTGGTCGGCGTGGTGCTCTCCGATGCGCTTCCCAAGGTGCTCACCCATGTCAATCCCTGGACGCAGTTCTCCCGCATCATGAACACCACCGGCCGCACGCTCGGGCTGCTCTTCGCGCCGCTGACCTCGCGCATTTCCAGCATGGTGACCGGGAAGCCCCGCTCCGTGCCCCAGGCGCAGATCGGTGTGAAACACATGTCGGGACCGCTGGGCATCCTCCAGATGCTCTGGTTCAAGCTGCGGGACGAGGGGTACCGCGGCGGCTTCGCCTTCATCATCCTCATCACCTTCTCGCTGGCCGTGATGAATCTCCTGCCCTTGCCCGTGCTGGACGGCGGACATATCCTCTTCGCCATCCTTGAGGCGCTTACCCGCAAGCGCATGCCGGCCAAGGTCCTCAACTACATCTACAACACCTTCGCGGTGCTGCTGATTTCGCTGATGCTCTACATCACCTTCTAGGACGGGAAGCGGCTGATCCGCTATTCCGGCCTTGGCGAAAAGGACAAGCCGGCCGAGCAGGAGCGGAATGGCCACAAGGCGCCCCCGGTGGAGCAGGTCAAGGAATAATGGGGAAATTATATC
>JAFYIW010000047.1 GCA_017538465.1 Victivallales bacterium | reverse complement strand
TTCTTCCCCACTTCGAGCCTGCCAGAACCATTCCATTTGTTCAAATCCGCAACAGCAACACCGTACCGCTCGGATATGCTTGACGTGTCGTCTCCAGCTTGTATGATTACATATCCGCACTCAGGGATTGGCAACCGGGGAGGAGGAGGTGGTGTCAAGGGTAACTCTTCCGGGGTAGATTCGCGAAGCCAGTATCTATCCCCAACTTTGAGCTCGCCATAGCCATTCCATTTGTACAAATCCTCAACAGCAACACCGTACCGCTCGGATATGCTTGACGTGGAGTCTCCAGCTTGTATGATTATATATCCGCACTCAGGGATTGGTTCCTTTTCTTCTGATGGCTTGCCATCTGGCTCTCCTTCTGGTGGATTGTCACCCGGCTTTTCCTCTGGCAGATTGCCACCTGGCTTTTCTTCTGGCGAATTGTCAACTGTCGCATGTTCGCCCCAGAAAAAGTACGCCCCCACGCCGAGTCCCAGGCAGAGCAGCACCAGTGAAAGGAAAATCCTGAACCACGGCGACGCCTCCCCTGTCTTCGTCACGGGCGGCTCGATTTCCCAGCTCACCGACTCGCCGCGCAGATTGTATCGTCTGCCAAACGCCTGCAGACTGCCAAGGAACATCCGGCCAAAGGGGACCTTTGCATTCAACGGGAAGGCCCGCCAGGCAGGATCATTTGCGATGGTGAGCCGTCCCGACGCGCCATACGACTCGCCGAGCTCGTCATGCAGCTCCAGGATGGTGGCGGCAGGGTCGTTGAAGGCGCATGGGACAAACAGAGTGCCGGCATGGATGATGGCCGGCAGCTCCGGATGGCCCTCCGGCACTTCCGGCAATGGGACCGGGGCCAATTCCGGCATTGCCTCGGGCGGCTGAACCTGTGACACCAGCCGCTCCTCCCCGAAGGAGGCCGCCTGCCGCAAGTCGTCGCACAGCCGTTCCAGCTCGTCCTCGGAATAGACCGCCCCCCGCCGCAGACGCTTAAGCGCGTTGCACCAGGGGTGGACGGACGATGCCAGCACCAGGAACCGCAAACTCTCCCAGGGCATGAAGAGCGGCGTCGCCAGCAGCTCTTTCGTCCAGCGGAACAGTTCCTTCGGCGGGCATCCGTCGCCTGCAGCCACGTCAGGAAGCCATCTGCACAGTTCCTCCGGCGGCAGATAATACCGGTAGGCGGAATTGGCGACGGGAAAGGCAACGCGGTTTTCCTTCAGCAGCCTGCGGGTGCAGACCCGGACCGGCCGCCCTGCGGCCGCGGCAACCGCCGTCACGTCCAGCGGCGAATCGCCGGACGAGAACTCCTCCAGGCGGCGCAGCGCATCCAGGAGACGCGTGGTGTCCGCCGGGCAGAAAACCAGCAGCGGCATTCTCCTTCTGCCATTGAAGGGGACCCAGTTGACTGTTTGTGCCTGATGGAGAAGCATGACAGGAACGCAGAAGGGGGTACGGCAGCCGTCCAGCGGCCAGGCCGGAAGACGGCTGTCGTCCGAACAATTCGGTCAATTACTCTTAGAGACGACTGTTAAGAGCCTTCAACAGGATTTCGCTGTTGACATCCGGCACCAGCGTCCAAGTAAACCCATATTGCTTGCCAACCTCTTGAATGGTGGCCCCATTCACTGTCAAGAACTCCAGTCCAAAAGTTCCTTTGAGCACCAGCTGGTACTTTTCGCGTTCCTCCGTGGGTCCGCAGAACACATTGAATAACTTTTCGAGAACTTTGTACTTATCCGTGGGCAGAACAGTCTCATTATTGTCTTGCTTCACACCCTCCTCGCCAATGATGAGGGTGAATGATTCTACCCTTCCGTCAACTGGAATTTCTAGGCTATCCTTCGTCTCACCCTTGCCAATCAAAAGAGACTTGCCAGTAGTGGTATTTTTTAAATAGATTTCAAAGTTAACATTTATGAGGCGGATTTCGCAAGGCTCTGTACGCGCCTCAGCGGTCTTGTTTGTGAACTTAGCATCAATTCCCATCTTCAATGTTAGACCTTTCGTGGAACTATCGATCAGAATCTTCATGTTCCGAACCCCATCCATGGTGAAATAGGAGTTGACATCAAGCTCGGTCGCTGCCCGGAGCATTCCGGCGGTCAGGACGACTAGAAACAGTGCGAGGATTTTCTTCATGGTTGTTTCCTTGGGTTGTTGGGTTGTTGGGTTGGTTTTGGTGAAACGCACGTCATGTGCGCAAAAAAGCATTCGCCACGGCCGCGAAACCGGCAGACGGGCAATCCGGGCACGGCTCATCCGCCATGATTGGCGCGGCAGATGCGCAGTACCAGACAAATCTTCGTCAGGAACGCGCATGCCACGAACATGCCGAGCAATGCGGAAAGCGGTCGCCGCAGCAGCCGCCATGCATCCGAATCCTCCGCCGGTGCGAAGAAGTATTCGCTGTATGGCGAGAACCGCTCGATCTGCAGCAGGTACAGGAGTGATTTCGTCTCGTCGTAGTCCGCATCCGGAACGCAGACCGCAAGCGACGTGTCCGGCTGGAAATGCGCGTCGGCAATCAACGCGGCCTCGAACGCCCAGCGCTGGAAAGTCGCGGCGGAAAGCGCATCCCGCACCACGCTGCGTTCGGCTTCGGCAATCTGCGCGGGGGGACGCAGCAATCCCCCCATCAGGATCTGCGGCATCATGAGGACCGGCACGAGCGCCAGCGCCCAGCGGATGGAGCCGATCAGGCAGGAGACCAGCAGCCCCATGGCGCAGGCGCACAACGCCGTCAGCCAGTTGACGCCGAAGATCCCCAGATAGGGTACCATGCCGAACTCCCTGCCCAACAGCGCCGGCACGGTCGCGGCGGTGAGCAGCAGCGTCTGCAGCATCAGCGCGCCGCCCAGCACCACGAGCTTGGAGAGAACGTATGCGCCGGGCGAAAACGTGGAATGGCTCTCGCGATGGATCACCGCCCACTCGGTCACCACCTCCTTGCAGGAACACAGCAGCCCCATCCAGATGGAGGCGGCGATCAGCACAAAGAAGACCGTCGCACGGCCGGTGGCGCTCGCCGGGGATATCACCACTTCCGTCTTGCCGTCCGCCGTCGTTTTCGCGCCGTCTCCAGCCTGTCCCCGGACTTCCTCCGCAAACTGCACCCCTATCCGCAACCGTCTTGGCTCGCTGATGATTTTGCTGGTCCGGTCCTTGCTCTCCTGCACCTTTTGGAAAAACAGGTCCAGCCTTCGCAGATTCTCATCCTGCCGTCGGCTGTCCAGCCCAATGTTCCAAAGCGCCAGGTTCATCAGCAGGGCAATGGCGATCGGCTGGACGAAGACCAGCAGGACGCCAATGCGGTCTGCCGCGAAAAGGCGGAAGTTACGTGCCAGCAGCACCTGGAATTGCCACAGGAAACCGTTGCTCACTGCGCCCAGTCCTCCATTTTTACGCCGCCCATGGCGTTCATCGTCGCCGCGAATGCATCCGGAAACACTTCCGGAGCCTCCTGGCGGTCGAGGTAAATCAGGATTTCCTCGGCGGGATTGTCCTTTTCACAGATTTCCCCCCACCGTTGACGCAAAACCGTGCGCAGAAAAGGCACTGCGTAGTCCCGGCGGCCATAATAGGCCGGGCGACCGCCGCGCGTGAGCAGCAGCAGGTCGTCAATCTGCTCGAACATTTCCCGGGAGGGTTGATGGATGGTCATTACAATGGTCATTTCCTTGTCCCTGGCCAAAGCCGCGAGTACGTGCATGAGGTCATCGGAGTCTTTGGAGGACAGGCCGGAGGTCGGTTCGTCCAACACTAAAACCCTGGGTTCCAGCACCAATTCATGGGCGATGTTGATGCGTCGCCGCTCGCCGCCGCTGGGATATTCGCCCAGCCAGTCCATCTGACCGATCTTCTTGTCGATGGTGGCCTTCTTGCCAGTGGCCTTTAGACTGTCCCAGACCGACAACTTCAGCAGGTCACCGCAGACATGCTCGACAATTCTCTGGACATCCCGTTCCGAAAGCAACCTGCCGAATTTGAGCAACAGCCGGTAGCGCAGGGATTCCCGCGTGGTCAGTTCAGGATACATCGCGTCGCCTTGCGGGACATAGCCCAAAAGGCCCATCGCCGCATCACCCGTCTGCCCGCAGACCAGAATCCGGCCCGGCCGGACGGTTCCGTCCGGCCATCGGACAGCCGTAGGCTGGTCATAGCCGCACAACATCTTCAGAAAGACGGTCTTGCCGGCGCCCGACGCCCCCATGATGGCCGTAATCTGCCCGGGAGAAGTTAAAAGGCATGCGCCATTGCTGATTGTCTGGCGGCCAAACCGGCGCGTCAATGGATCGGTCTGCAAAGTGTACTGACTCTGTATCTCAACGGGAAGAAGCGCCTTCGCCTCTTCCGTGTAGTCCGTGCCATCCTGCGCCACAAGACGCTTGAAAGAAAACTCCTCGCGGAAAACCAGGGCACGTGGACTGTTTACATCCCAGTGCAAGACCTTGTATGCCTCTGGCTCATCTGCGGAAGCAAGACGGCATGGCACACCGCCAGGAAGCAACCGCAGCCAATGGAAAGGCCCAGCCGTCTCCAAAAGGAAATGTTCACTTTGGACGGTGATTTTCTTC
>JAFYIW010000046.1 GCA_017538465.1 Victivallales bacterium | reverse complement strand
TCAACGAAGACGGCACTCCGAAATTGAATCGCAAGCAACGTCGTCTGCTGAAATTCGGTCCGCCAAGGAGTGACAATTCCGAGGGATAAGAGTCAGTTGAAGTCCAAGGTCCAAGGATGAGGGGGTTTGGGCTGGGGGCTGCGGCCGTCAGCTTAAAATCTTTGGCTGTGTTCCCCGTGAGGGCACCTAATTAAAGCGTTTCAGCCGCGAAGCGGCAGGCGCACGGAGTGCGCAACCATGCGCAACCGCCTGCAAGCGCCCGAAGGGTACGCGGCTGGCGGGGGCGGGCGCCACCAGAATCCCGCGCCCGCAAGGGCGCGATAACCTTTCGGGCAAAGTCAAGACTTAAACTTAAAATTCTGCCGTTAGGCACCCTCAGGGGAAACCTGGCGTTTTGTTTTAAATAACTAATAACATGCTAAATTCCAGTTTTTTATATAGTTTGAAATGAAGCTGTGCGACCTCATCCCATTGATTGAGCCATGGTTGGTGGAAAACCCTGCTCAGGGGATGAATCCGAGATTGGTCGGCGCCACTTGGGATTCGCGAGAAGTCACTGCCGGGATGCTGTTTTGCGCAATGCGCGGCGCGGTCAATGACGGGAATCGCTTCATTGCCAATGCAGTGGCATCCGGCGCGGTGGCGGTGGTCAGCGACAGTGGTCAGGCAGTTCCTGAAGGCGTTCCAGTGCTGCGAATTCGTTCTGGTACGGGGTATGTCGTGTGCAGTCGGGTGGCCGAGGCGTTGGCAGGGTATCCCGCGCGGAAGTTACGGCTAATCGGCATCACCGGAACGTGCGGCAAGACTACCACGGCATACCTCGTGCGGGACATTCTGCGGGCGGCGGGAATCGCCGTCGGCATGATTGGCACGGTGGTCTATGACGCGGGGAATGGCATTGAATATGAAGCCGACCGCACTACGCCAACGCCCTTTCAACTCCAGAAACTCTTTGCGGAGATGGTCTCCAATGGTGTCACGCACGTGGTGATGGAGTGTTCCAGTGCCGCATTGGATCAGGAACGCATGGGAACGGCGCGGTTTGCCGCCGCCGCCTTCACGAACTTCTCGCGTGACCATTTGGACTACCATGGCACTATGGAGGCATATTACCAGGCAAAGCGCAAACTTTTCGCTGACTTCCTGGAGCCGGGTGCGGCGGCCGTTGTCAACATTGATGATGAGGCCGGCCGGCGGTTGTTCGCCGAACTCACGGCGGGAAGTTCCGCACGGCTGATGCCCTTTGCCCTGACGGATGCTCCCGCCAGATACACGACCAGTCTGCCAGGAAATTTCAACCTCTACAACGCCAATTGCGCTGGAGTGCTGGCGCACGGCCTTGGGGTGCCAGATGAAGTCATCGCGAGGGCTTTGCGGGAAACCCACGGGGCCCCTGGCCGCCTCCAGCGCTGTGATTGTCCCAATGGCGTGACGGCATTTGTGGATTATGCGCACACTCCCGAGGAAATCGCCAAGGCGCTGGACACGCTCCGGCCATTGTGCAGGGGGCGATTGGCAATCGTCTTTGGCTGTGGCGGGGACCGTGACTGCGGGAAGCGTCCGCAGATGGCCGCCGCGGCCGCCGCGGGGGCGGACGTGGTCTGGCTGACCAGTGACAATCCTCGCACGGAGGACCCACTGGCGATTCTCGCGGATATCCGTGCCGGTCTTCCGGCCGGCACGGCGTGCCATGAGAATCCAGACCGTCGCGCCGCCATCCAAGAGGCGGTGCAATCGCTGAAACAGGGCGATTTCCTGCTGGTCGCGGGCAAGGGGCATGAGAACTACCAGGAAATCAACCACGTCAAATATCCGGGGTCGGATTTCGACATTCTGGAGGAGATTCGCCATGCGGACGGGTGACGCCAGCACTTCGCCACAGATCAAGACCAATGTCCTGCGTCTGCTTGAAGGCGCGCAAATCCCTTTCCGGTGGTATGAATACGAAATCACGGACGGGAAACTGGACGCCCAGTCGCTGGCCGCCCGCATCCACGAGCCCCCGGAGCAGGTCTTCAAGACGCTGGTGACCTGCGGAGCGACGCCCCGCACGCATTTCGTCTTCGTGATTCCCGGCACCACGGAGCTCGACCTCAAGAAGGCGGCGAAGGCCTGTGGACAGAAATACGTCGAGATGCTGCCGCAGCGCGAATTGCTTCCCTTGACCGGGTATGTCCATGGCGGCTGCTCGCCCATCGGGCAGAGGAAACTCTTTCCCACGTGGATTGACGAGACCGCCATCCTCTTTGACTACATCTGCGTCTCCGGCGGGCGCATTGGTCTCAACATCGCCGTCAATCCAGAGGCTCTCCGCGCCTTTGTTGGCGCCGAATTCGCTGATCTGTGCATGTGAGAAGATGATCCAGTTCGTCAATGTCAGCAAGAATTTTGGCCGTCAGCAGGTCATTGTCGAGGCGAATTTTGCCATTCACGATGGCGAGCGTGTTGGCTTCGTGGGGCCCAATGGCGCGGGAAAGTCCACTTTGCTGGAAATGCTCTCGGGGCGGATGAAGCCCGACCATGGCGAGTGCAGTTATCCTGGAAGTCAGCGGCTGGGCTATGTGCGCCAGCAGCTCAACGCCTTTTCCGTGCACTCGTCTTTGATTGAATATGCCGAGAATGCCCTGCCAGAACTCAATGTCATTCAGGAGGAGTTGGCGAAAGTCGAGGGGCAGTTGCCGGAGGTCCGGGGCGAGGAGCAGGAACGTCTTCTGAGGCGTCTGGGGGATTTGCAGACCCGTTTCGAGCATCTGGGCGGCTATGAGCTGCGCAACCGCGCCGAGGCCACGCTCTCCGGGCTGGGATTTGCGCCTTCGCGCTTTCATGACCCCTTCGCCTCTTTCTCCGGCGGCTGGCAGATTCGTGCGGAACTCACCAGAATTCTGGTCTCCCAGCCGGACATCCTGGTGCTGGACGAGCCGACAAACTACCTTGATGTTCCTGCGGTGGAATGGCTTAGTTCATACTTGAAAAGCTATGCGGGGACGCTTCTGCTGGTCTCGCACGACCGCTATCTGCTCAACACGCTGACCAATGTCACGCTGGAGGTCATGGGCGGTCACGTGACCCGCTATCCTGGCAACTATGCGCAATACATGGAGGCGCGTGTGGCGCGTCACGAACAGCTTCTGGCCCAGAAGCGCAACCTCGACCACAAGAAGGAGCAGCTGGAGCGCTTCATCGACCGTTTCCGCTACAAGGCCACCAAGGCCGCCCAGGCCCAGAGCCGTCAGAGGCAGCTGGACAAGCTGGAGGACATCGAGGTGCAGTCCATCACCGCCCATGGGCCGCGTATCCGGCTTCCCCAGCCGCCACGCTCGGGAGACGAGGTGGTGCGCCTGGAGGATGTCTCGTTTTCCTACGACGGGCGGCATGAGGTGGTCTCGCATTGCGATCTGCGGCTGATGCGCGGTGAGCACGTGGCCTTCGTGGGACTGAATGGCATGGGCAAGACGACTCTCCTCCGGTTGATGTCGGGGCGACTGACGCCGCAGCATGGCCGGGTGGTCCCTGGCGTCAATGTGCTGCCGGGCTACCAGTCACAGGACTATGCGGAGACGATGGATCCCGATGCCACGGTCTATGAGACCGCCAAGAGCTACGCATCCGAACGGTCCGAGGCGGATATCCGCGAACTGCTGGGTGGCTTCGGCTTCTCCGGCGAGGCGATTGACAAGAAGGTGCAGGTGCTCTCCGGCGGAGAGAAGGTTCGCCTGGGATTGGCGCGGCTTCTGCTCAAGCCCCTGAATTTCCTGATGCTGGACGAGCCGACGACGCACCTGGACATCCACGCCCGCGAAGCGCTCCAGGAGGCATTGGCGAATTATCCGGGCACCATCGCGCTGGTCTCCCACGACATCGAGTTCGTGCGTGGCGTCGCCAGGGACATCTATGACATGCGTCCGGGAAAGATCACGCGCTATTACGGCAATTACGACTACTACCGCGAAAAACTCGCGCAGGAAGAGGCCGCGCGGGGGGCGGCCGAGCAGCCTTCCACTCCGGCGAAGACGCCGCCGCAGAAGCCTTCCGCCGCGCCACGTCCCTCCGCCTCTCCCGCAAAGCCCGTGCGGTCATTCAAGGACCAGAAACGCGCCGAGTCGCAGCTGAGGCAGTCTTTCGGCAAACTGAAGCGTCCATACGAGGCACAGGTCGCGGCATGCGAGGAGAAGATCGCCGCGCTGGAACAGGAGCAGCAGGAAATCTACGAGCGGCTGAACACTCCGGGGGAGGGTACGGATTTCGCGTCGCTGAACAAGCGCCTTGCGGAAATCAACCAGGAGTCCGAGGACGAGACCTGGCGTTGGGAGGAGGCCTCCACCGCTCTGGAGAAATTGGAGCAGGAGTTCCAGGAGCGTCTGGCGGTCGTCCAGCGCGGCGAAGACTCATTATAGTATAGGGCGGTCGTCCTTCTCCCCCCTTTCATTTCTTACGCCCATGGAAATTCGTCTCCTCTTCGGCATTTTCGCCTTCTGCATGGGGGCGATTGTCGGCAGTTTTCTGAACGTCGTGGTGTGGCGGGTGCCGCGTGGGATGTCGCTCCTGCGTCCTCCCAGCACCTGTCCCCAGTGCGGCCATCGCATCCGCCCCTGGGAGAACATCCCGATTTTGAGCTGGCTCTTTCTGCGGGGGAAATGCAGCAGTTGCCGTCAGCCGATCTCCTGGAAATATCCGGCGGGGGAGGTGGCGGTCGGGCTGCTGTATTGGGCAGTCTATTGGCGGGTGGTCAACGACGGAATGCTGCCCCTTTCCACGATACTTGGGTGGTGGTGGTTCGCCGGCGCAGTGCTCTCGCTGGCGCGCATCGACTACGAGAAGGGCGTGATTCCCAATCTGGTGACCTATTCGGGAGCGATTGCCGCGGTGATTCTTGCGGTGGTTTTTCCCTACGGCCGTCCGGCCATCGCCAAGCCCAAGGACCTGAATCTCGGCTCCGTGCTCTCGCGGCCAGTGGTTTCCTGCCTGAGTGGAGTCGGACAGCCTGCCGTCGGCATTCGTCTGGCGGCGGTGGCGGACGCCCTCCTGGGAATCCTGCTGGCAGTGGCGCTCTTGGGAAGCGCCTACTGGCTGGGGAGGGCAATGCTGCAGGCCTGGAGAAAACGCCATCGGGACAGTGACGCGCCTCGTGAGCCACTGGGCTGGGGAGACATCAAGATGCTGGCGATGGCGGGGGCTTTTCTGGGGGCGGACGCCTGCGTCTATCTGCTGGCGGGCGGTGCGCTGGTGGGCTTTGTCGTGGGGGTGGTTTTACTGGCTCGCCGCAAAAAAAGCGCCGGCGTCTGGAGTTCCATGCCGTTCGCGCCGTTTTTCGCGGTTCCGGCGCTGTTATGGGTGGTATATGGCAATTGGTTTTATCTCCTTTTTGAGCTCTTCACCCCGCAACCTTTCTGAATTGGCGGTTTTTTGATGAAAAGCTTCCACTTTCACCCCGGAAAATTTACTGGTACGGCTTGCAAAAAGAATTTAATCGGCTAAGTTTACCAGTTAAACATAATTGATTCGTTAAAACGCCTTTCCAAATTTCTGAGGAGTTTTGTTTTCAAATGGGTAAATTCGGAAAAATCCTGGCCCCTGTGGTGGCCGTATTCGCGATTGCCGCAGCCGTGATGAGTTTCTTGGTTGCCAAGCAGGGCAAACTCTTCCGCCAACGTGCCGAAATCCTGGCGGGAGGGCTTTCGTCTGCCGCCGCCGCGCTGGATTCCGGCAGCGGTGAAATGAAGAATGCGACTTTTACGAAAGGGGAAAATGACGGTCCCGAAGACGGCACGCTGGGATGGCCGAGCTTTGCCAATGACGGCAGTGCCTACGAGCAAAGCGCCAACTCGGTCGCCGCCTTGGCGAAGAAGGTCAACGCCCAGCGGGATGCGATAATCCAGATGCTGGTGGAGGTCAGCGAAAGGCTGGATGTTCCAGAGGATGCTCGTCCCGTTGAGGAGAAGCTTAAGGACCTCCCCTCGTATGCGGACAACGGAAGCAATGGCTTGGACGCCTTCAATGAGGCGATTGATGACCGCCTTGGGCGCGATGACAATCTCATCAATGAGATCAATGCCCTTCGCGCAAACCTGGGCGTCGAGGACGAGTTTAACGGAACCATTCAGCGGGGTGGCGAGTTGACCAATGAAGATCAGAAGGTCTTCCAGAACATGGCGGTCCGGGTGTCGAATCTGCAGAAAAACCACAAGGCATACCAGGAGGTCGTCGCGGCAATGCTGACCGGGCTTACTCAGATCACAATTGAGGACGAGGAGGGCACAAGGCCCCAATGGCGTTCCAATCCCAGGAATCCGCTTTTCCGGGAAGGCGGCATGGAGGGCGTCTCCAAGGCAAAGTTGAATGTGGTGGCCGAGAATTTCCGGGAGGACTTGGGGTTCATCAAGGCCCAGCTGGCGCGTATCCCCGTCCTGCAGGGGGAAATCAGGCAGCTTCAGGAAGAACTTGAAACTCAGAAAAAAGAATACGCCAAGTTGAAGGCGAAATTCGACGCAGACGAGGCGGTCATCGAGAATTACTATCGTCAGGGCGCGGGAATGCTTGTTCCGACGGAGGGTCGTGTGCCGAAGGCGTCGATAGAGGAAGTCCTTCGCAGCGGTGACGTCTTTGGCGAGATTCTTCAGTTGGATGCCAAATACGGCTACATCATCATTAGCCTGACCAAGTATGAAATTGTCGATGGACTCAAGCTTTCGGTGCACCGTCGCTCCAATGGGGACTATCTTGGAGTGATTCAGGTGATCTCGGCAAATGACTTCAATTCTATCGCAATGGTTGCGAGCGGAGACATCAGGAAGTTCTCCGTCGGCGATGTGCTGGTGGTTGGAGGAAAAGCCATCAATATCCAGAATAACAATTAGTTTCAATCTTTTGGCAAGGAGAAAACCATGGCTTTGCAGCTAAAGAAAGACGAGAAGAAAGAAGCCGCAGTGCCGGCGGTGCCGCCGCCGCCTGCCGCCGTCCCGAAGCCGGCGTCTGCCGCCGTTCCGAAGCCGGTGCAGACCACTGCCGTCGTCTCGAAGCCCGCTCCTGTGAAAGCCTCGCCGGGATTCCGTGCGCAGGCATCTGCTTCTCGAGGTGGCGGGTTGGGTAGTTTCTGTATGGTTTTGGCCGCCCTGGCATTGTTGGGAACGCTTGGCATCCAGTTCTTCGCCATGAAGGCGATGTTCGCCTTTTAAGGCAAGATGGAAGGTGGCTCCTTTGCGGAAGGAGCACGGAAGAGGCAAAGCCATGCAGAAGAAAGTGCTCAGAGCGTTTCAGTTGGCGCTATGCCTGGCCGGTTTGCTGTTGCTGGCCGGGGGATGTGTCGGAATCCAGACCGATCCCAACAGCAGCCTGCCGAGCAACACCCCCGCAAAATGGGAAGGCCAGTCCTTGGCGGT
>JAFYIW010000045.1 GCA_017538465.1 Victivallales bacterium | reverse complement strand
TTGGCTATTTTTTAACCAAACCGGCTGGTGAATTTGGGATTGGGCATTATGGTATGTCAAACTGCGAAATCGCCTTGTCAACCCTATCCCATGAGCACCCTCATCCTGACCGACCATCTCAGCCACGACCAGGCGTATGCGGCGGCGGCGGCATTGCGTGTCTTCCCGGAGGCGGACCTGCGCATCATCGAGTGGCGCCAGGCCTGCGATGTCCTGGAAGGCTCCGCGCACGACTACGACACCGTCATCATCCTTGGGGTGTCCCTGCTGCATAACCACACGCGTGCCGCCATGGCGCTGGCGCAGTTGCGGGAAGTCGGCTGCAAAGTCCATTATTTCACCGACGACCGGGAATTCTTCACGCCCCCGCCTTTGAACCAACTGATGGGCATCCACTGTGACCGCCATTCCCTGGCGAACGCGGTCCTCAGCCAATATGCCCTGTCGGCGGACGATTTGCGGCAGGGGCAGGCCGAGTGCCGGAGCCACCGTGCCCTCGTCGGGGAATTCATCGAGGCCTCGTGGGAGCGTCTGCATCAGGGCGACGGCGACGCGTCTTATCGGCAGGTCATCGAGGCATTGTCCCAAGACGGCAATCCGGAGAACTGGAGTCTTTCCCTGAAGGCCCTCCACCGCCATTGGCTGCGCCATGCCCCGCATCCGCTGGTCGGCACCTGCGCCGGCATGGAGAGCCTACACCGAAGCATTGAGGAGCTCCTGCCTCGCTGGTGGCAGGATGGCCTGTCTCCGTCGCCGCTTCTGCTGTGCGGGGAGCCGGGCACTCCCCTGCGGGATTTGGCCGTCATGCTCCAATGTCCTTCCCTGACCTCCTTCCCCTGCGGCAGCGCACTTGGGGAATCGTTGTCTCAGGCGCTCGTCCAGGCAGACGCGGGTGCCATACTGCTGGAGGACATCGAGGCCCTTCCGCCGGCCTCGCAGACCCTGTTGGCGTCCTTCCTGGACACGGGGCGGGTGGCCGTCGCGGGAAAAAGCCACGCCGTTGAAGCGCGGCTGATCGCCACAACCCACCAAAACCTTCCGGCCTTGGTGAAGGCGGGTCAATTCCTGCCGTCGCTGTGGCGGCGTCTGCAGACCTGCCAACTCTGGCTGCCCCCGCTGCGGGAACGCCTGGAGGACCTGCCGGAAATCGCCACGGAGCTGTGCCGCCGGAGAGGTTTTGCGTTGCCGGCGGGAGTGCTGGAATCCCTCCAGGGCTACGACTTCCCCGGCAACGAGGACGAGCTGGGCGTCCTGCTGGAGCGCGCGAACCTGAGCCCCCCGGAGTCTTTTCGTCAGCATGTCCGTCTTCTGCTGGATGCTCCCCCTTCTCGGGCCGTTTCTCCTGGCGTAGACGGAAATCCTCCCGAGGACCTGGAGTCGGCCATACGGCTTCACGTGCGCACCATGGTGGAGAAATGCGGCGGCAACAAATCGCAGGCCGCCCAGCGCCTGGGCATCACCCGGACCACCCTGCGCAAATACCTGTAGCCAGGCAACGTCTCCTGCCATACCTTTCGCCTTCCGCAACCGAACTCCATACCGATGAAACGAGCCTTCGCCTTTCTGGTCGCCTTCTTCTTTCGCATCGCCATCTGGCTGCGCTACCGCATCACCATCAAGGGGCTGGAGCAGCTCCTCCAGAGCGGCGAGCGCAAGGGCATCATCTTTCTGCCCAACCATCCTGCGCTGATTGACCCCCTGATCCTCAATAGCATTCTTTGGAGCCGGTTTCATCCCCGTGCGCTGGCCGACGAGAAATACATCAAGAACTCCGCCCTCAAGTGTTGCTGGAGGGCCCTGCGCCTTCTGCCCATCCCGGATCTCGGCGTGGCAGGCATGACTGGCCATGACGCGGTGGTCGCCCAGCTGGGCCGCTGCGTGGAGGCGCTCAAGGCGGGCGACAACCTGCTGATTTATCCCGCCGGGCGCATCTACCACTCCAAGACGGAGAAGCTGCGCGGCAATGGCGGAGTCTCCCGCATCCTCCAGGAGTATCCGGAGGCCAAGGTCGTGCTGGTGCGCACCACCGGGCTGTGGGGAAGCGACTTCAGCCGCAGCAAAGGCTACCATCCGGATTTCGGGCAGGTCGTGCGTCGCCATTTCAAGCACCTGCTTCTGGCGTTTCTCTTCTTCATGCCGCGGCGCCATGTCACCATCGAATTTGTGCCTAGACCCGATGACTTCCCGGCCACCGCCGACAAAGAGGTCCTCAACCGCTATCTGGAGAACTTCTACAACGTCGCCATGCGTCCCAACACGTATGTGCCATACACCTGGTTTGAGGCCCATGGCCCACGGGTTCTGCCCGAACCCGACCTCGGCAGCGTCAACGAGGACACCTCGCGGGTGCCGGCGGAAGTCCGTGAAAAGGTCCTCGCCAAGCTCCGGGAGCTGACGGGCAAATCCGACATCCGGGACACCGACACCCTGGGAACCGACCTCGGGCTGGACTCCCTGATCATCGCCGAGCTCCAATACTGGATCGCGACCGAATTCGGGCACGAGGTGCCCAGTCCGGAGAAGCTTCGCACCGCCGCCAGCCTGATGCTGGCCGCGATCGGCGAGGCCTCCGGCGTCGAGCCGCTTTATCCGGTTCCGCCCAACTGGTTCTTCGAGGACGCCTCGCCCCTGGGAGTCACCGAGGCGAAGACCATCCCGCACGCCTTCCTCATCAATGCCAGACGCTTCCCCGGCCGACCGGTGTGGGCGGACCAGCTCAAGGGCGTCTTCACCAACCGCAAGATGGTGCTTGCCGTGATGGCGCTGCGCCCCAGC
>JAFYIW010000004.1 GCA_017538465.1 Victivallales bacterium | reverse complement strand
TGGGGCCGGGCGTGAAAGCCCGGCTCCCGCACGTCGCATTGCGCTGTTCCGTTGCCAAAGAGACGACCGCCCCCGAAAAGGGCGTGCCGCATAATATGCCACCGGAAACGGAGATTGCAAGCCGTCCCCGTGAAAAAAAGGAAAAAAAGTTGAGTCGGGGGAGAAGAGAGCCTGTCCTCGGGGGAGATAGTCCCCTCACTGCGGAACCATGCTCAGAATACGGATCTGCTGTCCCGGATGCCGCATGCAGAGTTGATTTCTGGCCATGGACTCCGTGAGCGCGTCCTGCAATATTGTCGTATTCGTGTTCCACGCCCCTTTTCCATGCCTCATTTGGTAGCGCACCGAAAACCGCCGTGTCTTGCCGTCAACCTTAGCCGACAGAATCCGTATCTTCTTTCCCGGATGACGCTGCGATATCTGGTTCTTCATCATGGACTCGGAGACCGCGCCCTTCAGGGTGGTGCTGGAAGTCGTCCAAGTGTCGCTTCCGGCGCTTTGGTACTGATACTGTACATAGACTGACGCCTGAGAAGGCACCACGGGACGTTCGCCGGCATGGAGCAGCCCCGTCCCGACCACGAATGCCATCATAGCGATTCCCAACAAGCCACTATGCCGAGCCATGTTTCGTCTCGTTTATGGTTTATGTCAATTTTATAGCAAATGGAGCCAGAAGTCGGAATCGAACCGACGACCGCCTGATTACAAGTCAAGTGCTCTACCGACTGAGCTATTCTGGCGAATGTCAGGATGGAATGTTGGATAATATAAAGCTAAATTGGCAGTTTGGTCTATAGTAAGGATGTGTTCGTTTACCATTTCAGGGAAAATGTCATGGGCAACAAAATTCTTCCACCGCTGCTGATGTGTTTGATGCTTTCCACCCTTGATGCCGTAGAAACACGTGTGCTTTACGATGGCTCGTCGCCCGTGCTCTGGGAGACGGTCCAGGGCTACGAATGGAATGAGAAGTACTGCGCCTATCATCGCATCGGCTACGACCGCGAGGCGCAGGCGGTCACCTGGGAGTTTTGCCGCAAGGACGGTCCGGAGAAACAGAACCTGACCATCTCCTACACGCCCGTCGAATTCGAGCCATCTGAGAAATACATCCTGGAGATGCGGAATCTAGGCGGGGCGCCCGCGCGGTTGGAGTTCGACTTGCTCCATTACGGCGAGAAGGGCCCCTGCTACAACTACTCGGAGTGCTGGAAGTGCCCCCGCAATGGCATCGTGCCCAACGACGGCGAATGGCACCGCGTGGAGTTCGTCTGGAAGGGCGACTGGCTGGGCAATCCCGAAGTGGTGATGCCCATCACGCGCCTGGACATCTATTCATTGCTGGTGCCGCTGAACACCCCGATGCATTTGCAGATTCGTCGCATCGAGGCGGTGGACGAGCGGCCGCCGCAAGGCACGCTCGCCGGGGCCCTGCGTCTCCCTGAAAAACTCGTCGCCGGCGAGGCGTTCGACTCTCCTGAATTCGTGGTGGATTTCGCCTCGGAGGGACGGATGCCCATCGACCCGCGCGCCTGGCTGGAGTTCACGCCCCGTGAGCCAGCCGCGCTGCCTGGCGAGCAGTTCCCCGTGCGCTGCGAACTCGCCGACTGCCGACCTGAGGAAGGCCGCTGGGTGATTCCCGCGCAGAAGGTGCGGTTACCCAAGTACATCTTCTCTGGGCAATACGCAGTCACTCTGCACTGCGGAGAACGCGCGGTCTCCAACGCCGTCGCCAGCATGGAGATTGATGGCGTGGAGACAGCCGCGCTCACGTCCGCAGCAGTCAGGTCTTTCCAAGGTGCGCCGACCATCCATCTGGATGACCACCCCGTGCCAGGCGTGATGAAGGCGACCTTCACTCACGGTCCAAAGTCCATCGCCGCCTTCGTCCAGGCGCACGTGGACCTCTTCAGCTTTGACGCCACGCCCACGGAGAACACCACCGTGCTCCACTGCCTCGCCTGCGAGACCGCCGAGGGCGTCTTCCACTACGAGGAGTTCGATGAACGGGTGATGATGGTGCTTCGCGAGCACCCCGATGCCTACGTGATGCCGCGGCTTTTCCTGAATGCGCCGCTTTGGTGGCTGCTCGACCACCCCGAGGCGTGCGTCGTCGCGGAGGACGCGGAGGGCAACCGCAGCCGTTTCGACTACCTGCGTGCCCGCCCCGTGCCCAGCTGGGCCTCCGAGGCCTGGCGGGAATACACCTGCGACCGCATCAAACGCCTCATCGCGCATGTCCGCAAGGCCCCCTACGCCTCGCGCGTGATCGGCTTCGAACTCTCCAGCGGAACCACCCAGGAGTGGATGGGCTGGGGCTCCAACGAGAATGCCTGGACGGGGTTCTGCCCCGCCAACCGCGATGGCTTCCGCAAGTGGCTTACACGCAAATACCAGAGTGACGAAGCGCTCCAGGCGGCCTGGAAAGACCCGTCGGTCACGCTGGCGACTGTCGAATTGCCCACCCGCGCCGAACGCGAGGCGCGGCCAAAAGATTCGCCGGACTTGCGCCGAACGGATGTGAGCGCCGACCGCAAATGCGTGGACTACGACACATATTTCGCGGAGATGACCGCCGAGACCATCGCGTTGCTCTGCCATGCGGTCAAAGAGGGCTCGGACGGGAAGATGCTCGCCGGGGCATTCTACGGCTACGTCTTCGAACTCTGCGGCAGCCAGCGGCTGCTCAACTCTGGGCACTGCGCCACGACGGACCTGCTGGACAACCCGGACGTGGATTTCCTCTGCGCGCCCATCAGCTACTGCTATCGTCAGGTCGGCGGCGAGGGCACGCCGATGCAGATGAACGCGACCGGCTCGCTGAAACTGCATGACAAGCTGTGGTTCGTGGAGGTGGACATGCGCACCTCCGAGACGGATTGTCCCCCTGGCTATGCGGGCAAGGCCCCCGACCTGGCAGGCGACTTCCTGCAACAGGAGAAACAGGCCGCCTTCACGCTCTGCAACGGTCTGGCGCAGTGGTGGTTCGATGTCGGATACATCTCCTACGAGAATCCCGTGCTGATGGCCCGCATCGGCGAATTGGCGCAGACCATCAAGGAGCTCACGATGACCTGCGACCGCACCACCACCGCGCAAATCGCCGTGGTGGTGGACGACAAGAGCCTCCCGTGGGCGCGGATGCCCAGCGACTGGCCGCTGGAGAACATCACCTACCTCGTACCCGAGCTGGAACGTCTAGGCGCCACCGTGCAGTATTACTACGCCTCCGATCTGGACAAGCTGCCCGAGGCCACGCGCGTCATCCTGCTGACGACCTCGCTGGCGCCCTCCCCCGCCCAGGCCGCCGCGCTGAAACGCTGGCAGACGGACGGCCGTGTGGTTTTCTTCTTCCATGCTCCAGGAATGATTCCCTTCCGGGAGGGTCTCACCTCCGAGGAGTCCATGCGGGAATTCGCGGGAATGAATCTCGCCCTGGCAGAGGAAGCCAAGCCGGCACCCGTGAAGGTCACACTGGCAGACGGCGATTGGCTGCCCGCGACCATGCTCGGTGCAGAATTGCGCAAGACCTACTGGGGCACGCGGGGCAAGCCGCTGCGTCCCGCGCCAGTCGTGGTGCCGGATGCGCAGACGACAGTCATCGCGCAGTTTGACGGCGGGCTGCCCGCCATCGCGGTCAAGGAGTTCGGCGGCTGGACGGGCGTCCACCTGGCGACCGCCTACGTCCCGCGCGAGTTGTTCTTGGCGGCGATGCGCAAGGCGGGCGTCCACCGCTATATTGAGACCGCCGACCAGGTATGGGCGACGCGCGACCTCCTGGGCATCTGCGTGAAAGAAGCGGGCGAGCGCGCCATCCGACTCCCCTCCCCCGCCACTTCACTGCATGACGCATACACCGGCGAGGATTTCACGCCCGACGCCGAGGGCGTCTTCCACGTGGACTTCGCCGCACTCTCCACCCGGCTTTTCGTGATTCGGAAGTAGGCTGCCCTCCGACTCGCCTCTCACATTCCTGGCTGGACCAGAGAGGACTTGGGTCCTGAGACCTGAGTCCAGAGTCCAGAACTTTTCTCTTTCGCTATGTTCCCATGAGGGTACCTGACGGCAGAATTTCAAGTTTAAGTTTTGACTTTACCCGAAGGGTTATCGCGCCCTTGCGGGCGCAGGATTCTGGTGGTGCCTGCCCCCGCCAGCCGCGTACCCTTCGGGCACTTGCAGGCGGCTACGCATGGTTGCGCACTCCGTGCGCTTGCCGCTTCGCGGCTGAAACGCTTTAATTAGGTGCCCTCACGGGAAACCAGCCTTCTCTTTTACCTCTCACCTCTAACCTCTCACCTCTAACCTTTTATGGAATTCAGCATCAGTGCACAGCCTCCGCATTTCGAGGCCATCGCGGCCGCGGGCTTCAAATATGTCGATCCATTTTTCAGCAGCGGTTTCTCGCAATACAACTCCGAGGAGGAGTTCCAGGCTTTGGGCGACCTGCTCAAGCGCACCGGCCTGACGGTCTGGGGGTCGGCTGGACTCTTCCCGAGGACCCTGCATCTCGTGGGACCGGAGGCAAAACTGGAGGAGGCCGTGGAGTTCATCCGCGTGGGGATGAAGCGCGCGGCCGCCTACGGCACGAAAGTCGTGGTCTTCGGCTCGGGGGACGCGCGGAGGATTCCGGCGGGCTTCGACCTGCGCGAGGCATACGCGCAGCTGGTCGCGCTAGGCAAGGCAATTGCGCCGATTGCCGAAGAGAACGGCGTGAAGATCGCGGTCGAGAACCTCAACTGCAACGAGACCAACACCCTGACCAGCCTGGCCAGCACCTTGAAATACGTGCAGGATGTCGGCCATCCGGCCTTCCAGCTGCTCATCGACATCTTCCATTTCCAGCGAAGCGACCGCGACCTGCTCGGCCTTGCGAACGCCGCGCCGCATTTCATCCATGCGCACATCGCCACCTACGAAACCCGCAAATTCCCCGGCATGGAGGAGTGCGACTTCTCCGCGAACCTCCATGAACTCAAGCGCCTGGGCTACGAGGGGGCCATCACCATCGAGGCCGGAGGCGAGTGGACGCCGGAGTGTCTGCGCCACGCCCGCGAGACCTTGGAAACCGCGTGGGAAAAAGCGTAGTACCAGCATAGCCTTAAACAGACCATCTGTCATTTGGCCTCTCGTCATCCACAAACAGGAATCCGCCTATGAATCCCACCATCCGCCATCTGTTCAGAGGAATTGTCATGTCGCTGTTTTTCTCGCTTGCCGCTGTGGCCCAGGAGACGCCCCGCACCGTCTTGCCGGAACCTCCCATGCCTCCGATTTCCGTCAAATTGCCGGCGCAGGAGACACTTCAGCCGATTGAAATCACCGAGGCGGATATCACGGCGGAAATCAACGGCGTGCTGGCGGAGACGGTGATCACGATGAAATTCTTCAATCCGAATGCACGCATTCTGGAGGGGGAACTCTCCTTCCCTCTGCCCAGCGAGGCGTTTGTCGCCGGCTATGCGCTGGACGTCAACGGGCGGATGGTTGACGGTGTCATCGTGGAGAAGGAAAAGGCCCGCGTTGTCTTTGATGAAATCACGCGGCAGGGCATCGACCCGGGACTCGTCGAGCAGTCGGGTGGAAACACCTTCAAGACCAAGCTCTATCCTCTGCCCGCCCATGGAACGCGCACAGTCCAGATTCGCTACGTCTCGCAAATCACGATGACCGAAGAAGACGGCAATCAACGGGCTTACTATGTCCAGCCGCTGCGCTTCCCGAACAAACTGCAGAGCTTCCGGCTGAAGCTGGATGTGGCGGCGGCGCTGCAGCCGCCGAAAGTCGAAGGCGGCTCCCTCGCCAATCTGGAATTCACCAACTGGCGGACGATGTATACGGCCTCGACGGAACTGCAGGACATTGAATTGACCGAGGATCTGCATGTGGCCATCATGACGCGTCCGGAGGAGTCTCTCGCCGTGCAGACGCAACCTGGCGAGGGCCGTCATTTTGCCTGGCATCGCCTTTTGGACTTGTCGGCTCTGGCGAGCGCCTCGACAGTCGAGGCGGCTACGCCGGTGGTTCTCTGGGACGCCTCGCTGTCACGTGACAAATCGGAGCACGACGCCGAGCTGGCCTTCCTGCGGGCTGCCCTGGCCCAAGCGGAGAAGGTCACGCTGATTGTCTTCCGCAATGTGCCGGAGGCGCCAGTCGAGTTCACTTCGGTGGACGAACTGGTGAAAGCGCTGGAGACGGTGGTCTATGACGGCGGGACCTGCCTGGCGGCCGCCTTGGCGGCGGTGCCGAAAGGCGCCGAGGCCTTTCTGTTCTGCGATGGGTTGGACACCCTCTCGGCATCCGGTCCGCTCTTCGACCCGAGTGCATTCCGGCTCTCCGCCTTCTTCGCCGACAAGGACCAGAATGCCGCCTTCCTGAGGGGCCTGGCCACGAAGAGCGGCGGCATCTGCGCCGACCTGCGCACGACCTCCGTGCAGGACGCCCTGCGTCTTCTGGCCTCGCCAGCTGTGGTGGTGACGCGGGTGGAGGCCGACGGGACGGAATTGGCCGATGCGTTCGCCTGGCGTCTGGACGGCAACCGCCTGGCAGTCGCCGGCCCCTTGGCAGATGGCGCGAAGAACCTGGCCATCACCGTCACCTGTGGCAATCAAAGCCAGACCTTCCAACACGAAATCGTCGCCGCGGACAATCTTCCAGATGGCCGTGCGCTTCGGACTTTCTACGGACAACTCAAAATCGCCCAGCTGATCGCGGATGGCGCCGACGAGGAGGCCCTGACCACCGCAGGGAAAAAGTACCAGCTCGTCACTCCGGCGACGTCGCTGATGGTGCTGGATAGTCTGGAACAGTATCTCCGTTATCGCATTCGTCCGCCCGAGTCGTTGCCGGAAATGCGCGCTCAATACGATGCGCAGTTCGGCGAACCGTCCAAGGACGAGAAGCCGGGCTTCGCTCTGGAGCCCAATTCGCCGGAAGCGGTCAAGGCGCTCTGGGCGACCTTGGTGGCCTGGCACAAGAAGGACTTCCCGAGAAAAGTTGCCAAGACTCCCCGAAAGCACGACGATCCGATTGACGGCGCCGAAGCGGCGACCATAGAGGAGGCGGAAGATGGAGCAGTGCGTCATGCCTTCGCAGATACGACGCTTGGCGCACCCGCACCGGCATACGCCGCAATGGCGGACGAGGATGGGCTGGAAATGCGGGAAATGGCCCCCGCCGCGCCCGCGCGTTCGCGAAACTCCGCGGCGGCGGCCGAGCCGCAGGACAATGCCTACGGCGCGTCACGCCCCTCCGCCAAAACAACGCTCCAGGCGTGGAATTCGGATGCGCCGTATCTGGAGGAGCTCAAGCAAGCGGGTGACCGCGCCTACGAGGCGTATTTGAAGGAACGCCCCGATTATCTGACCTCGCCTGGCTTCTACATGGACTGCGCCGATGCCTTGGCGGAGGCCGGTCAGCGTGACCTCGCGCTGCGTGTCCTGACGAATCTGGCGGAGATTGAGCTGGAGAACAAGCAGCTCCTGCGGATTCTGGGCTACAAGCTGCGTTTCCTTGGGGAACTTCCGCAGGCGGAGACGGTTTTCCGCCGCGTGGTCAAGCTGGCGCCAGAGGAGCCGCAGTCCTACCGCGATCTCGCCCTGACGCTGGACGAGGAGGAGAAATTCCAGGAGGCCGTCGATGCCATGTTGACTCTCGTCAAATATCGTTTTGACAGCCGATTCCCGGAAATCGAGGCCATCGCCCTCACGGAAATCAACCGAATGGTCGCCCGCGCAGAGCGCAAAGGTATTGCCATCAAGAATTTCGATGACCAATACCGACACCTGGTCGACACGGACATCCGCGTCGTCATGAACTGGGACGCCGACATGATGGACATCGACCTCTGGACGACGGATCCGTTTGGGGTGAAATGCTACTACGGCTACCGCCTGACCCCGACCGGCGGGCACAACTCCCGCGACTTCACCCAGGGGTATGGCCCGGAGGAATTCATGATCCGCGATGCCATCCGAGGGAAATACATCATCCAGGCCCACTACTTCGCCTCCCATTCTCAAAAGGTCCTCGGGCCAGTGACGGTCTATGTCGAGGTCTTCACCAATTTCGGGCGACCGGACGAGCGGCGCGAGGTCCTGACCTTCCGCCTGAACGACAATAAGGATGTCGTCACCATCGGGGCGATTGACCATGATGGCACCAACCATCCTCCCCGGCATGACGCGCCCTTCGACTACCAAGTCCGCAAGGGCGACACGCTGGCCTCCATCGCCAGGGAGCAGCTGGGGGACGAGGAACGCGTCAAGGATATCCTCGCGCTGAATCCGGAGCTGACGGCTGACGGCAAGCTGAAGGTCGGCCTCATCATCAAATTGCCGGCAACTCAAAGTGAACCTTGACTTCATGAATCCATTCTAAAGAACATTCTAAAGAACATGCATCTTCCCCGCCCCGAATATCCGCGTCCGCAGTTTGTGCGGAATGAATGGCTCAATCTGAATGGCATCTGGACCATCGAGTTCGACCCAGGCAAGAGCGGCGAGGAGCGCAAGCTCCACGAGAGCCATGGTTTTGCGCAGAAGATCACCGTTCCCTTCTGCCCGGAGAGCCGTCTCTCCGGGGTGGCGCATCGGGATTTCATCGAGCGGATGTACTACCACCGGGTCATCACGGTGCCGAAGGCGTGGTCCGGCAAGCGCGTCCTGCTGCATTTCGGGGCCGTGGACTACGACTGCAAGGTCTTCGTGGACGGCAAATTCGCGGGACGCCACGTGGGCTCCAGCGACTCCTTCTGCTTCGACATCACCAGATTGGCGAAGCCTGGGCGGCGCCAGCACTTGGTCGTGGAGGTCGCCGACGAGCTGCGCAGCTGGGTGCAGACCGGCGGCAAGCAGAGCCAGCGCTACGACTCCTACGGCTGCGCCTACACGCGCACCACCGGCATCTGGCAGACCGTCTGGCTGGAGGCGACCAATCCGCGCGCCATCGAATACATCCAGATTCGTCCGGATTTGGACGGAAAGCAATTCGTCTTCCTGCCGGAGTATCATGCGGTGGAAGCGGGCGACGTCATCGCCGTCACCGCCTACTCGCAGGATGGCCGCAGGGTCATGGGACAGGCGACGGCAGCGGCCGCGAACGGCGTGCCGGTGGTGGTTCCGCTCAAGAAGGCGATGCCCTGGGAGCCGGGCAGCCCTTATCTCTATCAGCTGCGCTATGAACTGCGGGACTCAAAGGGGGTTCTGCTGGATGAGGTGTATTCCTACGCAGGTTTGCGGAAAGTCTCCATCGTCGGCGACCAGTTCCTCTTGAACAACAAGCCCATCTTCCAGCGATTGGTCCTCGACCAGGGCTTCTATCCCGACGGCATCTGGACCGCGCCCTCCGACGACGCGCTCAGGCACGACATCGAGCTCTCGATGGCGGCGGGCTTCAACGGCGCGCGTCTGCATCAGAAAGTCTTTGAGGAGCGTTTCCATTACTGGGCGGACAAGCTGGGGTATCTGACGTGGGGCGAAAGCTCCAG
>JAFYIW010000391.1 GCA_017538465.1 Victivallales bacterium | reverse complement strand
GAGTATCGCATGTAGGAAAATGTAACCCCTCTTTTCCACTTTTTACATGACTCGGCGGCAAAACTCACATGTCAATCGGCTTCAGGAACCACAGAAAACATGATTTCGTGGATTCATCGAGGAATATTTCGGGCAACAAGACAATTCTGGACAATTATAGTACTGAAGTTGACGATTGGAAGACTGCATAATGGTGTGCAGCTCCTCTGGATTCCTCTGTTATGTCAAATCGCAGTTTTTGCACCTCCAGTGCTTTTCGCCTGGGGGCTTTGGCCAGTTCGCATCTTGTGGTTGACATGTTCGGCAGCATATTGCCGGGCATTGTTCCGGCAGCGTTGGAGCATTTTCAGATCGACCTCGGAATGGGCATCTACGTGATGACCACCATCGCCGTGGGCTGCAACCTGCTGCAGATTCCCGTCGCGCGGCTGGACCGCTCCAAGCGCACGCCGCGGCTGCTTATTCTAGGGGCGTTTCTAGCCGGGATGATTATGCTTCTGGGCTATTTGCCGCGAACCACCCCGACCATCCTGCTCTGCCTGTTGATGCTGGTCGTCAGCACCGGCGTAGCCCTGGTGCATCCATTCGGACTGCGCGGTGTTCAGAATCTTTCTGACATCTCCACCACCATCAGCACGCCCTCTTTCATGACGGGCGGTTTTCTGGGCGCCTCCCTGGGACCGCTGCTCGCCGCCGTCCTGGTCACCCATTTTGGCCTCAGGGGACTTCTTTGGCTCGCCATCCCGTTGGCACTGCTGCTTCTCGCGCTTTTTGCCGCCCGCATCGAGCTGGCCCCGGACAGCGGCCCTGCCACGGCCACGCCTGGAAAGCCCTCCCAGACCGGCCCCGCCTCCCCCTGGGGTTTTGTCGGTCTGATGCTCATTGCCATCTTCATCAACACGGGCAGCACCATCATCAACCAACTCATGCCCACCACGCTTCAGACCGTGCACGACTTTTCATCCACCTTCGGCGGCGCCTCGCTCACCCTTTTCGGAGCGGGCTCCGCAATTGGCTCAATGACCATCGGGTATCTCGCCAAAAAGTATCCCCCGAAATGGTTTGTGATTGGCGGAATGCTCATCGGAGTGCCGTCCACCATCCTCTATTTCCTCTGCATGGGGCACGCCTGGGCATGCGTGCTGGTCTTCTTCGCCGGTCTGACCGTATCCTCCGGCTATCCCCTGCTGGTGGCATTGGCCCGCAACGTCAATGACGGCCCTGCCCTCTCCACCCGCCTGGCGCTCCTGGTCGGCGGTTCCTGGGGCATCGCCGGACTGGCCTTCCTGGGCATCGGGCAACTCGCCCACCACTGCATCGGCCTCGGTGCCGCCATGCACACCGCCTGGATCTGCTATGCGCTGGCGTTGCTCTCAGCCATTTTCCTGTGTCAGCCTTCATCCGTTCCGCGGCATTGACAATTCATTCCCCAGCATGGCCTCGTTTCGTCCGCGGGGCTTTCACGTGTCGGCGCATGCCGAAAAACGAGACAAAGCCCTCGCCGAACACCTTGGCGCCGGCGGAAGAGAGTTTTGAAATCGGCTCTATATTAATGGGCGTTACTGTCACAGGCATCCCATGGACATCCTTTTCTTCAGCGATCTGCACGGCCATGGCGAGGCGGCCCAGGCGTTGCGGCGCCAACTTGAAGTCCTCCAGCCAGAGCGAATCGTGTTTCTGGGAGACAGCCTGTCGCCCCTTCGTGATCCCCACGCCGCGGAATTCCTCTGTTCCCTCGCCGACCGCATCACCGCAGTGGCGGGAAACTGCGATGGCGACCGCGAACAGGCCGCATTGCCCTTCCCCCTCCATGAGGACTACGCGCTGCTCAACGTCGAATCACGCAGGTTTTTTCTCACCCACGGCGACCGCTGGAACGCCGCGCATCTGCCGCCGGCCGGACTAGGAGATGTCCTCTGCTTTGGCCACACCCACGTGCCCATGCTCCGACAACTGCCCGACGGTTTCGTGCTCTTCAACCCCGGCTCCTGCGCCCTCCCCCGCTCCGCCTACGGACCGACCTACGGATACTATGACGGACAGGAGCTGCAGCTCCGCGAGGTGGCGACTGGCGAAATCTTTTCCTGTCTTTCTCTGAACCCAACAACTTAAACCACACTTTCATGTCCAACGTAGAAGCACTCAAGAAAGCCACCTGGTTCAAAGGCCGCAAGGGCCCCGTCCTGCTCGTCATCATGGATGGCGTGGGGTTCGGCAAATACGCCGACGGCGATGCGGTGGCGGCCGCCACCAAGCCAAATCTGGATTGGCTGATGGCCAATTGCCCGACCACCAGGCTCAAGGCACACGGCGTGGCGGTGGGACTGCCCTCCGACGCCGACATGGGCAACTCCGAGGTCGGCCACAACGCGATGGGCGCGGGACGCGTCTTCGACCAAGGCGCCAAACTGGTCTCGAACTCCATCGCCAACGGAAAGATGTTCGAGGACACTGGCTGGCAGGAAATCTCCGCCAACGTCCTCCAGAATCACTCCACGCTCCATTTCATCGGACTCTTCTCGGACGGCAATGTCCACTCCCATATCGACCACCTCAAGGCGATGATGGAGCATGCCGCCCAACAGGGCATCGCTCGCATTCGCGTGCACATCCTGCTGGACGGGCGGGATGTCGGAGAGACTTCCGCGCTGGACTACGTGGTGCCCTTCGAGGAGTTCCTCAAAGGACTTCAGGCACAGGGCTGCGACGCCAGAATCGCCTCTGGCGGCGGACGCATGTTCATCACCATGGACCGCTACAACGCCGACTGGTCGATGGTCGAGCGTGGCTGGAAGACCCACGTGCTCGGCGAAGGACGGCTCTTCCCCGGCGCCCAGAACGCCATCGAGACGCTCCGCAACGAGACCCACGCCATTGACCAGGACCTCGGCGCCTTTGTCATCGCCGGGGAGGACGGCAAACCCGTCGGAACCATCAACGACGGCGATTCGGTGGTCTATTTCAACTTCCGCGGCGACCGAGCCATCGAAATCTCCCAGGCCTTCGAGGGCGGCGCCGATTTCAGCCGCTTCGACCGCACGCGCGTGCCGAAGGTCTGCTACGCAGGGATGATGCAGTATGACGGAGACCTCAAACTTCCCAAGCGCTTCCTGGTCTCCCCGCCCGCCATCGACCGCACCAGCGGCGAATACCTCTGCGCCACCGGCCTGAAGACCTTCGCCTGCTCCGAAACCCAGAAGTACGGTCATGTGACCTATTTCTACAACGGCAACAAATCCGGATACATCGACGAGAAACTTGAGAAGTATGTCGAAGTCCCCTCGGACATTGTCCCCTTCGAACAACGCCCGTGGATGAAAGGTGCCGAAATCACCGATGAACTGCTCAATGCCCTGCGTTCCGGGAAATACGACCATCTGCGCTGCAACTACCCGAATGGCGACATGGTCGGCCATACCGGTGTCTTCCAAGCTGTCCAGATTGGCGTGGAGGCGGTGGATCTCTGCATTGGACGACTCAAGACCGCCATTGACGAAGTCGGCGGGATAATGGTCATTACCGCCGACCATGGCAATGCCGATGACATGCTGGAGCACGGCAAGGACGGCAAGCCCAAGCTGGGCGCCAACGGCAAGGCCAAGGTCAAGACCAGCCATTCCCTCAATCCCGTGCCCTGCATCATCTATGATCCGGGCTATCAGGGCGAGTACGAGTTGACGCTGCGCGAAGGGCTGGGCATCTCCTCCATTCCCGCCACCATCATGAATCTGATGGGCTATGAGGCGCCAGCCGACTATGACTTGTCGGTCATCGTGCCGAAAAAGTAGTTTTGCTGGTGGCAAAATCCAACGCAGGGATTACATTAAGGGAATTGTCGTCTGGATGTCCTTGAGAGGAGAGACTCCAGCATCGCATAAACTTTCAATCGGCCCAAAGGGGGTGAAAAAACATGCCGGAAGTCAAGGTTCGCACAAATGACCCAATCGAGCGCGCTCTGCGTCATCTCCGCAAGAAGATGGACAAGGAAAACACGCTGGACGAGTTGCGCAGCCGCGAATGCTATATCCCGCCATGCGAGGCGCGCCGTCGTGCCGCGGGCATCATCCGCTAAGGCCGAACAGGTTAAATCAACCTTACAAAAGCGAACAGAATCTCCAAGTTTCTGTTCGCTTTTTTGGTGTAAACGCAAGACCTCCCAGCAGTTGGACACCTTCACAGCAATTGACGAACATGCCTCTTCCTTTTGACAACGAAAAATATCTCACCGCTCAGACCGAACAGATCCTCAAGCGAGTGAATGCCGGTCAGGGACGGCTTTTCCTGGAGTTCGGCGGAAAGCTCATCGGGGATTTCCATGCGGCGCGCATCCTGCCCGGCTTCGACCCGGATGTCAAACTTCATCTGCTCGAAAAACTCGCCGCCCAGGCGGACATCCTCATCTGCATCAACGCCGATGACATCGAGCACCAGCGCGTCCGTGCGGACTTCGGCATTACCTATGACAACGCCTCGCTGAAACTGATTGACGACCTGCGCGCCCACGGCATTGACGTCACGGCCGTCATCGTCAACCGCTATCACGGCCAACCTTCAGTCAAGGCCTATCAGGACCGTCTGGCACGCCATGGCATCAAGGTGTATCTGTGGGGCGACATCGCGGGCTACCCGAACAATATTGAGCATGTGGTGAGTCCAGAGGGTTTTGGCGCACAGGAATACGTGCCGGTCACCAAGCCGCTGGTGGTCGTCACCGCCCCCGGACCGAACTCCGGCAAGATGAATGTCTGCCTCACCGAGATGTATCACGAGGCGAAACTCCACGGCGCCGCCCGCTACGCGAAGTTCGAGACCTTCCCCGTCTGGAACCTCCCCCTGAGCCATCCCGTCAACATCGCCTACGAGTCCGCCACGGCAGACCTGATGGACAACAACGCGATGGACAACTTCCACTTCGACGCCTATGGCATCGCGGCGGTCAACTACAACCGTGACCTGCAGGCCTTCCCGCTGCTGCGCACGCTCATCACGAAAATCACGGGGTCAACCGAAGGCTATCAGTCTCCCACCGACATGGGCGTGAACTGCGTGGCGCAAGGCATCGTGGATGACGCAAAAGTCCGCGAAGCCGCCAACCAGGAAATCATCCGTCGATATTTCCAGTATAACGCGGACTTCCATCTGGGACACGCCACCGAGCAGACGGTCCAGCGGGCCGAGGATCTCATTCACAAAGCCGGTCTGGAGACCACCGACCGCAAGGTGGTCGCCGCCGCCCGCGAGGCCGCCCGCCGCTGCGAAGAGGAGCATGGCGGCGACAACGGCGTGTGCTGCGGCGCGGCCATCCAGCTTCCCGACGGCTCCATCGTGACCGGCAAGAACTCCAGCCTGATGCACTCTACCGCCGCAATGATTCTCAACGCGGCAAAAAAACTGGCTGGCATCCCCGACGACCGCCATCTGCTGCCGGAGGACATCATGAACTCCGTGGCGGTCTTCAAAAATGACCTGCGCAACAATCAGCGCGTGAGTCTGAATCTCTCCGAGGCTCTCATTGTCCTCATCGTCTCCGCCGCACGCGACTCCGCCGCCAAATGGGCGCTGGACGCGCTGCCGCGCCTGAAGCGCTGCGATGTGCATCTCTCGCACCTCCCCGGCTCCGGCGACGCCGCGGGACTGAGGCGCCTGGGCATTTCCTTCACCTACGACCCACTTCAGCCCACGAAGAAGCTCTTCCCGTAGGTTCTGCGAACGCTCGTAACGCCATACGCTCCCCTCTGGTTCTCGCCCGTTTCAGCGGGCGAGTCTTCATATTCGATAAACCACCCCTGGTTTGGCGATTTGGGTTGCCAGCCGGGGGTATTTCACGCGCATATATTCGGTAAAGAGCCACGGGTCGGCAAGATTGTTTGCGAACATATCGTAGTGGGCTGGAACGGCAAGTCGCGGTTCCAACAGACCAGCTAAATCAGCCGCCTCCTGATAGGTCATGCAACCGATGCAGTCGTGGGTGAGCCGCCAGGCATCGCGGCCATTGATGGGCAGCAGCGCCAAATCCAGCTTCCATTGTCGAAGAATCCGCACTTGCTCCTCATAGCGACAGCAGTCTCCACTGTGATAGACCGTCAATCCATTTCCCTCAAAAATATATCCTAAATATGGATATAGACCTGTCTTGGAATCAAAGTCCAGCAATTCATGCGCAGCGGGAACGGCGGTGATTTTCACTTCGCCGACAGTCACGCTCTCCCCCGCATTCAGCCCAACCAGGCGTTTCGCAGCCGTGCCCTTGAGCGGCGGATCCGCACGGCGAACCGCCTCTGGCAACACGAACTTCGCCTTGGGCGAGGCTTTTGCCAAGATTGGCCAAACTGGCCGGTCGATGTGGTCGCCGTGGTCGTGTGTCCCGCAGATTACATCCGCATTCACCACCTCCTCCGCCGCAACCGGCGAGGGAAACAGCCGAGCGGGATGCTTCGACAAGAATGGATCGACATAGATGATTGTCTTCCCCAACTTTAAAATGAAACTGTGCTGGCACAGACGGCAAAACGCGCCCTCGCCGCCCCTCAGACGAGGCAAAGAAAATTGTTTAACTATCTTATTCACAATTAGTT
>JAFYIW010000390.1 GCA_017538465.1 Victivallales bacterium | reverse complement strand
TCCGTGCGGGGCGCGGGTGCCAAACCCTTCATTTCCCGTCCCTTTCCAGCACAGGAAGGCCGCCGCGGCGACGGCGATTGCCGCGGCGACGGCGATTCTTCAAGGCCTTGTTGACCTCCTCTATCGGGACGCTTTCCACATGGCCGTCGGCAAAGCCGACCTGAAACTCATCATCATAATGTTCATATCCGCAGAACACCACGATGGTGGAGCTAGGAGGGGCGTTTATCTGAGACATCTCCCGCGCCATAGAGCCGAAGTAGAGGTACTCTTCGCCGCAGGCAGGACACCGTAGCGTTTCCGTCGTCAGCCAGCCTTCAGCCACCAGGGTGTCCAAGGAAGGCGGGAAGCGATCATCATTGTCATTCGCATACATAAGGGTTGCCAAAAGAATCTGCTTGAGATTGTTCGTGCAGGAAATTACCGGGGTTGTGCGATGATGCCGTCCCTCCTCCGCGCGGAGGATTCCCAGGACGTCGTTGCTGAAGTTGATGCTGCTGAAGTTGAATTCCATGCGGATGGCCTTCCCGTCCCGCTTGACCGTGGCTTTCCTGATGGCCTCCACAAGCTCCTTCATGTCTCCCGCGTTCTCCTCCGCTTCTTCCGCCAGTTCTTTCATGGCCGTCTTGACGGCAGATAGGTTCTGTTTGGCCATGGCCGCGTCGTCAAAAATGACATTGAGGACCAGGCGGAGTGTCCCTTTGCCGGAACGCTCCAGGCCGAAGTTGAGGATCTCGGCGTCCTCCGCGCAATCCTCAAGCTTCAGGAAATCACAGAAGAGCGCGGCAAAGAAGTCCCCGAAGAAGGTGACTTCTTCAGCGCCCCAGGCGCCATAGGCAAAGCTGTTCTTCGGGATGCCGGCGAGGAGTTCCCTGGCGAGGGGTTTGCCTTTTTCGGTGAGGTTCTTCTTCACTGCATTGATGCCGTTTTCCGGGCCGAAGACGAAGATGTTCTCGCCCCTGACCGGCATGCTGGAGAACTTGAAGAACTCGACGAAATCATTATGTTCCTCTCCGGCCTTTTCCATGAGTTTGGCGAAAGCGGCAACTCCATTGAATAGAACATAGGCAGGGATGTCTTTGTTCACCCGGATGGAAATGGCTTGTTGGCCCTCCTCGTTGGTGTTCACGCTCATCATCCCCTTCAAGTCAAGCGCCTTGACGGCGGCAAAGACATCCTGGCTGATCTGAGCGAACTCCGCTTCATCCATGCCCGGGAAGATTTCCGCAAGTAATTCGGAGAAGTCGTCCTTTGAGAAGAGAAACTCCTCCAGGTCCTTGTATACATCGAGCAGCTTATTGACGTCAAAATAGATGAAGCCATTGCACCCCGGCATGACCGCCTGGGACAGCTTTGGGGTGGGAAGGCTGGAATCGAGATTGGTGGCGCCAAACGCGCCGGTGAAGGCGACGAACAATGCCAGGAAGCAGGTCTGAAGCGATTTCATGGTTTTTAGAGGATGCGGGGGGGTAATCGTGGAAGTTGTGTTTGGGGGCAAAGCAGGATGTCTCAAGCTAAATCGGCAAATCGACCAGAAGTCCACCAGTCGGGAGGCTTGTCGGCAAACTACTCCATTCAGATTTAAAACAATGGCTCAAACCAGGTTCACGAATCGAATTCACTCAGAATCTGTTCCAGGATATTTTCAAAGTCCTCCCGAATGTCTTTGAAGTGAATGACGAGTTCCAGCCGGACGGCTATTACCGGCTTCTGCGGAAGCCGCCGGCGCGGGGACGGCTGGGGCGTGGCGAAGCGCCGCCGTGGAAGGAATGCCCGCCAAAGGCGCCGCCGGAACGCGGGCGGTTCGGCTTCTCGCGGTGCTGGACGGCTGTCACGGGCGGCGGGAGAACCAGCATCTCGTCCTCCGGCTGGGTGATGGGCAGCGCGCGTCCGATGTAGGTCTCGATGTCCGGAATCACGAAGGCGTTGTCCTCGCTGGCGAAGGAGATGGCGCGGCCCTGGTGGCCGGCGCGGGCGGTGCGGCCGACGCGGTGGACGTAGTCCTCGGCCTCGTAGGGCAGGTCGTAGTTGAAGACGTGGGTGATGTCGTCCACCTGGATGCCGCGTCCGGCGACGTCGGTGGCGACGACGACCTTGGTCCTGCCGGTGCGGAAATCCTCCAGGATGTTCAGGCGGCGGTTCTGGGTGACATCTCCGGAGAGCATCTCGCACTTCACGCCGTAGCTCCTGAGGACCTCGGCCAGCTCCTCGACGTCGCGCTTGCGGTTGCGGAAAATCAGCGTGCGGTGGCAGTCCTCGTGGTTGAGGATATAGATCATGATGGCGAGCTTCTCCTGCGTCGTGCAGGCATAGACGGTCTCGTTCACGCCCTCGGCGACGACCTTTTCCGGCTCGACCTCCAGCACGGCGGGCTCCGGGCGCATCCAGCGGCTGGCCAGTTCCATGATGGCGCGGGAGAGGGTGGCGCTGAAGAGCATCGTCTGGCGCTCCTCGCTTCGGGGCAGGCGGGAGATGATTCGTTTGACGTCGGGAATGAAGCCCATGTCGAGCATCCGGTCGGCCTCGTCGATGATCAGCACCTTGAGTTCCGAGGTGTCGATGACCTGCTTCTGGAGGAAGTCGATGAGGCGTCCCGGCGTGGCGACGATGAGGTCGCAGCCCGCCTGCAGCAGCCGGCGCTGGCGCTCGTAGTCCATGCCGCCGAAGACCGCCACTGTTCGCAGGCTGGTATAGACGCTGAGGTTCTCCGCGTCCTTCGCGATCTGGATGGCCAGCTCGCGGGTGGGGGCCAGCGCCAGCGCGAAGGGCTGGTTGAGCCTGCGCTGAACCGGAGAATTCAGGAACTGGTGGAGCATGGACATCAGGAAGACCGCGGTCTTGCCGGTGCCGGTCTGGGCACGGCCAGCCAGGTCCTTGCCTTCCATGGCGACCGGCAGAGCCAGGCCCTGGATGGGGGTGCATTTCACGAAGCCCAGGTCGTCCAAGGCGGCGCGGAGGATTTCGCGCTCCAGCGGGAACTCCTGGAAGAAGCGCACGCCCTCTTCTGGCGGCGGGCAGGGCGGCGCCTGCCAGTCTCCGATCTTCTTCTTGTCCAAAATCTGCCGGGCGGACTTCTCCCCGGCGCCTTCGGCAAAGTCCTCTTGCGGCTGGCGGGACGGCGCGACG
>JAFYIW010000389.1 GCA_017538465.1 Victivallales bacterium | reverse complement strand
AACATCGGCGCCTACACCCTGCGGGAGACCTCCCGCACCGAACAGCACATCCGCGACATCGCCGAATGCGGCATCGATTTCATGGTCTGCGTCCCCAATGACCGCGCGATGCTGGACCTCTTCCAGAAATACGGCATCGGCGCCGTCGTGAACGGCGTACTGCCGGGCTGGTGGGGCGGCGACGGACACCACGCCGGCAAGCTTCAAGAGTTGAATCCCATTGAAAAATACCTCGCCGCCGCCAAGGAGTTCCAGGACCACCCCGCCATCTGGGGAATCGACATCGGCGACGAGCCATCCGCACTGGACTTCCCCTACTACGGCCAGGTCTTTGCCTGCGTGGCCCAGAATTTCCCCAACCAGTTCCCGTATCTGAACCTCTACCCCAACTACGCATCCGTCTCGGAAAACAACGCCACCCAGACCGTCAACCAGCTGGGCACTCCGACCTACCAGGAGCACATCGACCGCTACTGCGAAAATGTGCCGGCGGACTACATCTGCTATGACTACTACCTCTACTCGGCGGGTGTGCAGAGGCACTACGAAAATCTGCGCATCGTGGCGAACGCCTGCCGCGCCACCGGCCGTAGTCTGTGGATTGTGCTTCAGGTGAACTCCAAGAACAAGGAGAAGTGGATCACCGAGAACCAACTGCGCTTCCAGGCCTTCTCCGCGCTCGCCTTCGGCGCCGAGAACATCATCTGGGCCTGCTACTCCCGGGCATGGTGGCACAACCAAGTCCTCACTGACGATGGGGAAAAGACCCAGCAGTATGACAAACTCAAAAAGGCGAACACCGAAATCCACGCCCTGGCGGACGAGTATATGCGCTACCGCAATGTCGGCACCCACTTCCTAGGGTTCATACAAAACTCCACGGACCTGGTCAAGCTGACCCAGACGCCGATTCTGGAATCCCTCTCCACCGAGGCCTTCAATGACTTGCAAAGCAAGGACGGCTACGGCATCATCGTCGGACAGATGGTCCCCCGAAACGCCGCCGACGACTCCTCCGCGCTCTTCGTCTGCGCCGCCGATGACCCGCTGGACGAGCATCCCACCTGCTTCCCAGTGACCTTCCGCTGCAACGACGGCTTCACCGTCACCGCCTTCGGAGCGCCCCTGGTGCAGAATCCGGACGGCTCGTACACCCTGACCATGGCCTCCTGCGGCGGTGCCCTCCTCGTCGCCAAACGACCGTAAAGCCCCCGCATAACGGAACCCGACAATAGAATGCAGAATATCGGGCGACGTGGATTGGCTCTTCCCCGTCGCCCGAACGCCACAACCCTTCGGATCGAATCTATTTCTTCTTCTCCACGTCGGGCGGCAGCCGAATCTGATGCGCCTTTTCGATTTGATACTAACGCTTTGGACTTTCCAGGTCTGCAGCGTCATCTTCCCCAGTCGATGCACGAATCGGCGAAGTCTCATTCAGAATTCTGAGAGCTTCTTCTTCTATTTGACGTAAGACGTCTGGATCTTCCAAGGTTGCGCAGGAATTTTCCGCAGATGCCGCGCAGCCCACCTCAAGACCTTCTGAGTCCTCCGCCGCCATTAAGGCGTGAGTCTTCTGGTCAGCCGGCTCCATGCGGGGCACTTCCACGAAGTCTGTGGAGACCTCCTCCTGTAGCTGCGCCATGTATTTCTCCCAAGTGATGTTCGGCCTGAAAAGACACAGGGCATTCAGCATGATCTGTCCTTTCGACCTGCTGGCAAGCCGAATCCGCAGCCGCACTGCGCCGCAATACGGTATCTCAATCCACCTTGGCTCAGGCAGTGTGTTCGTGTTAAACCTCACCCGCTGGATCGCCTTGCCGCCCTTTTGGTCCCTCACGACAACGAGATTGAGCGGGAATCTGGCCATCGGCAGAGTGTCTTCCGTAAAGACCTCGTCCTCCTCGAAAAAAACCCCGGCGCGCGTGACGTGAAAATCAAACACGGCGGGCTGGCTCTGCCCATAGGCCGCAGGATTCACAGGCTCCAGACTTACGGTCATCCTGCATTCGCTAGCATCCTCGAACATGGTCAGGATGAAGCCCACCTCGCATTCTTCAGGCAGTTCCCTCCCCTTCCAGAAGAGCTCCAGCACCCGCGCCCGCTCTTTCGGGGAAGGCTTTTCCGGCAGTCTTGCGCGGCGATCCCCGGAGGAAACCACCCATTCTTTATCCAGAATATCCTGCAATGGATCAAACCACTCTTTGTCATGGATGAATTCCCGTTTCCAGGCACGGCCGTCCTCGGCCTCAAAACTGCTGGTGGGATTTACATTCACCAACGCGGGCACCGTCGGCTCGACCGGCGCCGCGCGCCTGACTGCTATCACAATGCCCACCAGAGCCAAAATCAAAACCACGAAGACCCCATTGGCGACCTGGAAAAGACGCCGTAGTTTCCTCTGGCGAAGCAGTCTGGCCTGCCGTTCGGGATCGCGGGCATTTTCCATGAGCTCATTCCAGCCTGCCCGAAACTCCGCCACGGAGTGAAAGCGGTTCTCGGGCTCTACCGCGCAGGCGTGCAAGGTCACAAACGCATTGAGCAGCTTCGCCTCGTAGGCAGTCAGCACGCCCGGGACTTCCATCAGTGGTGGTTTCATCGGCGGCGGCGGACGACCATCCTTGTCGGCCGCCATATAGCAATAGTTCTGGTGTCCCCTCACATGAAAATCCAGGCATAGCCGGTAAATGACCTCTCCCAGCTGATATAAATCCTCATGGCAATAGCATTTGTCCATCAGGCCTTTGGCGCGCTGCTCGGCGGACATGTATGACCAGGTCCCCGCCCCGCACCAGACTTCCGTGCCCTGCTTGACCATGCATCCCAGGTCTCCCAGAACCGCATTGCCGCTCAGGAAAAGGACGTTCTCCGGCTTGATGTCCCGGTGCACCAGGCCGAGTTTCTCCAGATGCTCCAGACCATCCAGCAGTCCTGTGACATAGCGGTTGATTTCCGTCAACGGAAGGACCCGCTTCGCGCCCTCTTCATGCATCCGCGTGTAGAGATTGTCCGGCTTGTAGGTGACGACTTCCTCGGGACTCTCCACCGCGCGGCCCAGTTTGGCGTCATCCGCCAAATCCATGGAATAGCACAAATAGTCATCCCCCGGAGCGCCACCCCACACATCATGAACCGTGATGAGATTGGTCTGCGCCTTGTGGTATTTGATGTACTCCGAGAGCGCCTCCAGCTCAATCTGCTTGGCCCCCTCTTTGTTGACCCATTTCAGCGCCAGATACCGCCGAATCACGCCGGTTTTCATGCCCAGAAGAATTCTCCCGTATGCACCGGCGCTCTCCTTCTCCCCCAAATCGCAGTTCAGCAGCGCAATGTCTTTGCTCTTCAGCTTCTCCTGAATCTCCAGGTTCGCCGAAGAGTCGGGACGGGGTGATTCGGCTTGCATCATGGTAGGCATGGACACAAGGCGTCCAGAAAGGCTATGCCGACTGGCGTCAAAGTTCTGTTTTTTCCTCCGGCCGCAGACTTCCCGCGTCCTGGAAACGGCTCAGACTCTGCTCGACTTCCAATTCGCTGGCGACATGCTTCTGCGCGCCCTGAAGAATCCTCTGCTGAAGTTCGCGCGTCTCGCGGGCCTCCTCCAGCAATGCCGTACACTCAGGGCACCTCTTCAGATGGTTTTCAATCCGATGGCGGAGCAGGAATCCGCATTCCTCGAAAATATACTGCTGGATTTCCTCCCGTTTCAGGTGCCTGCCGCCGGAATTGTCGGAATCCTGGCTCTTTTTCCGGGGAGCGGGAGGAGTCTGGCCTGTCAATTCGCAGTAGATGCGTTTCAGCTGCTCGGCCAGTTCATCGCTGTTCCAATAGACGGTGGACTGCGGCACATCCAGATATTCTACAATCTTCTTCACCGGCCATTTCTCCTCGTACCGAAGTTGCCAGCACTGGTATTTCACGGGATCCTGCACCGAACGCTGGAGAGCCTCCTTGGCCGCCGAGTAGACCTCGTTCACCTCATGCTCCTGCAGCGCCTTCTCGATGTCATCCGTACCCGCAAACTCCATGGGCTTTCCCTCGTCATCCGTCGGCCATTCCACGATAATCTCATTGCGACGGCCCTTCTCCCGGAACAAATCCATCGCCACCGAATGCACCATGCTGGCGAAATAGCCTCGGAATTTCTTGTCGGGATTCCGCTGGAACTTCTCTCTGCGTTCCCAGAATTTCACCATGACCCGGGAGGTCAGCTCCTCAATGTCCAAATCCGAAAGGCCCATATATTTTCCCAGATACACCACCAGGCGGCAATATTTCCGGTAAAACTTCTCCCACTCGGTCTCATTGCCGTGCAGGACGCCTTCAATCATCGAATCACGGGTTTTGGTCAGTTCGTACATGCTGTTTTCACTAAGGCCTCAAACACACAAAGGCAGCCAATTCCAGACACTTGACCATGCCTGGAATTGGCCACGCAACTGCATTTCATGAAAATCCGGAGCAGACGAACCGCGCGCAACCGTCAGCGCCAGTAAGCCTGCGGACGGGCCGGAACCACAACTGGCGCGGGCGGCGGCAACACCACCGGCTGAACCACGGGTTGCTGAATGACGGCGGGCGCCACCCCGGGCGTCGGGGTGACCACCGTGGGAGTCACGTACACGGGCTGCGGCGGAACCACCACGGGCTGCTGGACCACGACCGGCTGCTGGACCACGGGCTGCTGGACCACGACCGGCTGTGTGGCAGCCGCCGGCGGCTGCGCATAGACCGTCTCATGCACCACTGTGGTGGTGGGCGGGGCAATGACGTCGCTGAGGATTTCCAGACCCGCCAGCGTCGCGCCGACAATCAATGCGCCGTTGTACCATCCGCGGGAAGGCCCGTGGTGGTGGTGGTGATGGTGGTAATATCCACCATCGTAGTAGTAACGGGGCGCCGGAGCATACGGGCGCGGACCGCCGTGGTGATGCGGCCCCGGCCCCGGTCCCGGTCCGCCGGGTCCCCGATGATGTCCACGCGCGAAGGCGGGCGTGGCGCAGCAGGCGAAGACGCAGATGGTCGTGAGGAAGAGAGTCTTGAATTTGTTCATGTTCGGCCTCCTGATCTGGTGGGCGGTGGTGTGGTTGGAAAGTTGACTAAAACAGGCGATTGAATTTCGTCCTACCTGTAATACGGCGTTTTTTGACCGTTTTCCAACAACTCCGCTGAAAACTGTGTGTTTTTTCCGCCGTCACGGACGATTCTTCGCCTCAATTCTCGACCAATGCATGGCGAGGTCGTAGAGAGCGGCGTTCAAGGCGACCTTCATCAGCTGGGGATACCCGTCAACGTCCCGGCCAGTATTCCAATAGAGCCAATGGACGGTGTCGGTCTGGCCGCTGTAGCGGTATTCCCAAACCACCCTTTCCCTGCGGCGATTCACCAGTTGGAAGGCGACGGAGAGCCGATTGTGCGAAACGGCATTGGGGAAGCCCACCGCCCAGAGCAAGGGAGCCACCAGATAGGTCACCCCGTAGGTCAGGCGTTCTCCTTCGTAGGTGCTATCGTAAAGAAATCCCCGGAAAATCCAGTCGGTCTCCTCGTTGTTTTCCGGAGTCACCAGCACGCAAGGCTTGCTGAACAGATGCGAATAGTTCAGGCTGCCCGCCGTTGCCACCGCCAACTCCACGTCGAACTGGCACCAGTAGCTGCGCAGTGTCGCGAAACCATGTTCGCCGGGCTTCTCGGGATATGCCTTGGAAACCCATGCGTATGGCAAAATCGGCAGCCATCCCAGCGCAAAGGAGCCTCGCTCCAAGGGCAATTTCTCGGCATTCTCAAGCCGCCGCCGGCAGTCCCGGAAAGGCTCAATCCCTATCGTCTCGTGGCAAATCGGAACCGGGAAACGCTGCATTGTTCCGGGCGTATGCCGATAATCGAAATGCGCATTCGAGACGCAGGAGACGCCAAACCAGGTCAGCGACAAGCACAGCGCCAGGAGAAAAAGACGTGAAAAACTGCGTTGTTTCATGACAAACCAGGATCTACAAAGAAACGCCAAGTGGTCGTGCTGCGGAAAGTCTCGCCAGGATGCAGCAGCGTGCTGGGAAATTCAGGGTGATTGGGGGAATCGGGGAAGTGCTGCGTCTCCAATGCCAGTCCCCCGCGTCGCCCCAGGTGCGAGCCGTTCTTGCCGAGATTCTTCTCGCCGAGGAAATTCCCGGAATAGAATTGGATGCCGGGCTCGGTCGTCTGAATCTCCACCGCCCGCCCCGTGGTGTCCTCGCAAAGCATCGCGGCCGGCGCCAAGACACCGTCTTGGACGCCCTCTCTCCGCAGGACAAAATTCATGTCATAGCCTCCGCAGATCCCGAGCTGCTCATCCGATTCGTCAATGCGCTCGCCAATCATTCTCTGCGTGGTGAAATCACAAGGCGTCCCCTTCACGGAACGCAGCTCCCCAGTGGGAATCAATCCAGAATCGACTGGAGTGAAATAATCCGCGAACAATCGCAGACGATGGCCAAGGATATCCCCATTTCCCTCGCCGCGCAGGTTGAAGAAGACATGCTGCGTGAAATTCACCGGCGTGACGGCATCGCTCTGCGCCTCGTAGTCCACCCTCCAGAGATTCTCCTCAGTCAACGTGTATGTAATCTTCACTTTCAACGCGCCGGGAAAGCCCTGATCTCCATCGGGGCTGGCTCCGTGAAACACGAGTCCGACCAGGTTTCCGTCTTGAAACGGCTCCGTTTCCCAAAGATAATGGTTGAAGGCGAAATCCCCGCCATGCAAACAGCAGGGATGGCCACCGGGCGCATTGTTCAACGGCAACTGATATTTCTTCCCCGCCAGCTCGAAACGCCCCCCCGCGATGCGGTTGGCGAAACGGCCGATCAATGCGCCGAAATAAGGCTCGGTCTCCTCATATCCCCGCACTTCCTCAAAGCCCAGCGTGATGTCAGCCAATCTCCCGGCATGGTCGGGAACATAGAGGTGCTGCACATGGCCGCCATAATCCAGAACATCCATCTGAATTCCGCCAGCACCGCACAATTGGTACTGCGTTACCCTTCGGCCATCTTTTGCATGGCCGAAGGGCATGGAAGTGATGGATGCTTTGCGGAGCGATATGCTGGTCATCATTCGGCCATCTGCTCTACTTCCTGGTCGGCGGCCAGGCCGACAGGACCTGTTCCCTCAGCGCCAGCTCAAGGGCGAATTGGCTGAAGGCGCTGGCGTTGTTTCGAATCGTCGGAGACAAATCCGCCGTCCGGGGATCGCTGGACTTGAACTGATTCAGCTGAAAGACCTTCTCAAAGGTGATTTTGCCGCTGGAAGTCGAGAACTCGCGGATGCGGCCATTGAGGCTGATCTGGAAAACCTTGCCATTCCGTCCGTCGCTGACGGTCTGCAGCTCGTAGGCATCCACAGTGACCTCAATGACGCTGCCAGTTTTCACCAGCAACGTATTGCCCAGTTTCTGGCATCTCTCCGGCGTCACCTCGAAGAAGCCGCCCAGCCTATTCACCCGTAACGCCTCCTCCACTTT
>JAFYIW010000044.1 GCA_017538465.1 Victivallales bacterium | reverse complement strand
CGATGGCGTCTGCGAGGTGTCCCTTCCCGACAATTCAACGACCGTATTCCAGCTGCGTAACAGGCCTTAAAAATGGCTTGCATTTTCTTGGGGGGATAAATGAAATGAAGATAATGGCAATAATGGTTCTTGGGATGATGCTGATGGGATGTGCAAACATGACACAGGTGGACAATTCGGTCGCCAGCTCTTTTGACCTCAACCGCTATCTCGGCGAATGGTTCGAAATCGCCCGCTTCGACCACACCTTTGAGCGAGGCATTGAGGAGGCGAAGGCGACGTATTCCCTGCGTCCGGACGGCAAGGTCGAGGTGCAGAACAGCGGCGTGAAAGACGGCAAGTCCAAGACGGCGAAGGGCGTCGGCAAGACCACGGACACGCCGGGACTTCTGCGCGTGACTTTCTTCTGGCCATTCTACGCCGACTACCGCGTGATGGCGATTGACGACGCCTACACTGCCGCGCTGGTTGGTAGCGGCAGTGCCGACTACCTCTGGATTCTCTCCCGCACGCCACGCCTCACTCCCCAAAAGAAGGAAACGCTTCTCTCCGAAGCCGCCCGCCGCGGCTACGACACCTCCAAACTCCTCTGGATTCGTCAAAAAGAGTAGTGGGAGACCAAGGCAGGCTTTGACAGGTTTTGCGGAAGGCCATGTTCCCTAAGAGGGGCCCTAGTCAAGGCTTTTCAGCCGTGAAGCGTCAAGCGCACGGAGTGCGCGACCATGCGCAGCCGGCGGGGGCAGGTGCCACCAGAATCCTGCGCCCGAAAAGGGCGCGATAACCCTTTGGGCAAAGCCAAAACGATAATTCAGCCGTCTGAGGAGTGGGATATGTCTTACTGCAATTGGGGTGATACCTCGGAAGTCAATCTTCGCTATCATGATGCGGAATGGGGCGTGCCTCTTCATGACGACCGTCGTCAGTTCGAATTCCTGATGCTGGAGGTGATGCAATGCGGCTTGAACTGGAATATGATGATGCTCAAGCGCGAAATCTTCCGCAAATGCTTCGAGGATTTCAACTACGACCGCATCGCCAACTATGGCGAGGAGGAAATCATCCGCATCTTGGAAACCCCAGGAATGATCCGTTCGCGTCGCAAGGTGGAGGCGGTCATCGCGAATGCGCGGTGCTTCCAGGCCGTCCGTGCCGAATTCGGCTCGTTCTGCGACTACCTCTGGGCATATTCCGGAGGCAAGACAATCCTCTATGACCGCCATGCCAAGGGCTGGATTCCCGCGAGCAACGGCCTCTCGGAACGGATTAGCCAGGATTTGAAAAAGCGTGGATTCAAATATTTGGGACCCACTACGTTATATTCGCATCTCCAGGCCTGTGGGATGATCAATGACCACGACCGAAACTGCCCGTGCTATGCCCGCATCAACGCAAGCAACCCCACCGTCCGCAAACGCCCGGAGGCCGAGGTCGGGGTGCAGTATTTCGGGGAATAGCGATGACCGCAGAATTCCAGGCAAGATACCAGACGCCGGACGGCTTGGATGACCTCCAAATGTGCAGTGATGGCGAATGCCTTACGGGGCTGCATTTCGTGCATTCCACTGAAGATGACGGCTGTACGATTGACATGGCGGCATGCGAACCACCCGTCTTCCTGGAAACACGCCGGTGGCTGGACTGCTATTTCGCCGGACGCGCCCCGGAATTTCTGCCACGCTACCGCATTGTCGATGGGCTGACCGACTTCCGCCGCGCGGTCCTGGGGCTGCTGCTGGAAATCCCGTTTGGCCAGACCACGACCTACGGCGCCTTGGCGAAGGAAATGGCCAGACGGCGTGGCATGGCGAGGATGTCCGCCCAGGCGGTGGGAGGAGCGGTCGGCTGGAATCCGTTGTGCATCGTCATTCCCTGCCATCGCGTGGTCGGCGCCGATGGATCCATGACTGGCTACGGCGGAGGAGTGCCCAACAAGCTCGCGTTGCTAGCCCACGAAATGCGGTGGAAGGGGGGAGGTGAAATGAGGAATGAGGAATGCAAGAGGTGATGCCGGGGGGAGCGTCGGTCGTCGGTCGTCGGTCGTCGGTCGTCGGTCGTCGGTCGTCTGTCGTCTGTCGTCTGTCGTCGGTCGTCGGCCCTTTGGCAGATAAAGCAATTATTTTAGCTATAAAAGTGGTGCAAATTTCAGATTTGATTTGAAATTTGTTCCAAAAGTATATATTATAAATGAAGACATTCCAACTCGCAGGTGATGATATGATTGAACGAGACATCTCCACAACGCTGAAACGCTTTGCCGCCTCTTATCCGGCAGTCACCGTCCTTGGCCCTCGCCAGGCAGGCAAGTCCACGCTGGTGAAAGCGCTTTTCCCGACCTATTCCTATGCCAATCTGGAGGATCATGAGGCACGGGCGCTGGCACGGGATGACGCCAAGGCATTTTTCTCGATTTACCCTCCGCCGGTCATTCTCGATGAAATCCAGACCACTCCGGAACTCCTTTCGCAAGTGCAGGTTTTGATCGACGAAGAACGCCAGGCCTGCGGCCGGTTCATCCTCACCGGCTCCCACCAGAGCGCACTCTCATCGGCCATCGCCCAGTCGCTGGCGGGGCGCACGGCCATTGCGGACATGATGCCATTGTCCCTGCGCGAATTGCCTGCCGCCGAGCGCCGGCAGGGCACGGACGCCTTGATGCTGCGCGGCTTCATGCCGGAAGTCGTGGCCGAGCATAAAAATCCGGACGAGTTCTATCGTTTCTACTACCGCACCTACATCGAGCGGGATATCAACAACTTCATCACTCTTCGGCACAAGGCGCATTTCGACAAGTTCATGACCTTGCTGGCCGGACGAGTGGGGCAGCTGTTGAACCTCTCCAGCTTGGCGGGGGAAGTCGGGGTTCCCTCGCAGACTCTGGAGGAATGGCTCTCCGTGCTGGAGGCATCCTATATCTGCTTCCGCCTGAGACCATATTTTGCCAACATCTCCAAACGGCTGGTGAAGACGCCGAAGTTGTATTTTTACGAAACCGGCCTGGTCT
>JAFYIW010000388.1 GCA_017538465.1 Victivallales bacterium | reverse complement strand
TTATGGCGCCCTTTTCGGGCGCAGGATTCTGGTGGCGCCTGCCCCGCCGGCCGCGTGCCTTTCAGGCACTTGCAGGCGGTTACGCATGGTCGCGCACTACGTGCGCTCGCCGCTTCGCGGCTATTAAGGCGCCCCCTTGGGGAACAAAGCGTTCCAAATAAGACGCCACATTAAAGTCAGGTCAGAGGAGAAGGCGTCCTCCATCTTTGTGTTTTCACCCACTTCCCTTTTCCGGAACACTTCCATGAAACAACACTCCATCCAGTTGCCGGCCATCCTCCTGTGCGCCTTTACGCTGGCATGCTCCGCCGCCACGTCCATCATCACGCCGGAGACCAGGGTCAGGCTTCGCACGCCCTCCACCGACACGCTGGAGTTCAACGGCCAATTGGTCTCCATCGCCGACAGCACGGGCCTTCGTTTCACCACGCCGAAATACCCAGGAAAGGGCGAGCAGTGGCCGGCCTTCGAGTTCAAACCCGCGGTCACCGACTGGTCGGAATATGACCGGCTGGTCATCGACCTGGTGAATGCCTCGGACGGCGATGTGCGTTTCTCCATCTACATCTCCGACTCGCAAAAACCCTTCCGTCAAAGCCTCCTGACCACGCCGCAGCCTTTGGCGGCCCACGGCTTCGCGCGAGTGGAAATCTCCATGACCCAGCTGTCCAGATATGCAGACCTGAAGGACATCGCGATCGTCCACTTCTTCACCCAACGCCCCGTTTGCGACGTGGAGCTGTATGTCGCGGGGCAGGCGTTGCTTCGTCCCGGCGAGCCCCTGCCGGAGTATTCCCTTGCCTACCAAAACGCCCTGAAGCCATTGGCAGACAAGGTGATTGACGACTGCGAGAGGCAACTGGAGGCCAGCTACCAGGAGTTCTCCGCACAGGCGGACGAAGAACTTCAGAATCGCCTGGAGCAGACCCTGGCCAAACTCCGGAGCCGAATCCAAGGTCTTCGTGCCGAATTGGACACCGAGGCCTTTGACCAGGAACGCTACCACATTCGTCTGCTGGAGGCGGAGATGGCCGCCCTCGCCCTCCGGCGCGTGCCCTCCGTAATGGCTCTGGAACGCTCCGCCGAGGCGGCGGGCACGGCCACGTCAGAAATGCTGGTGGGAGTCGCCCCCGGCGACGTGCGGCTCTTTCCCAAAGACATGCCTTTCGAGGCGACGGGCACGCAAAGCCACGCCGTCAGCCTCGCCCGCAACGAATACGAGAGTTTCCAGGTGGCGGTGTATGCGCGTCAGCCGCTGAAGAATGTCGCCGTGACGGTCAGCGACCTGGTGGCCGACGACGGCGCGTTCATCCCCTCTGGCGGCGTCTCCGCCCAGGCCGTCGGGTTCGTGCAGACCAAATGGCGGCCTGACAACCAGCCCGAATATGTCGGATGGTATCCGGATCCCATCTTGAACGACCTGCATTCCTGCGATGTCGCCGAGGACGACCTCCAGAGTTTCTGGGTGCGCATCTATGCGCCGAAGTTCCAGAAGCCAGGCATCTACCACGGCAAGTTAGCCGTCACCGCCGATGGTCAGCCGCCAATGGAAATCGCCCTAACCGTGAAGGTACGGTCTTTCACCCTGCCCGACTGCTCTCCATTGCCCACCGCCATCTCCTTCACGACGCCTCCACAGTTTCGGGACAAGCCTGACCTTTGGCAATCCCGCAAATTCGAGTATGCGGACTTCCTGGCGGACTACAAGATGGACTACGACAACCTCTACCGAACGGGCGAGCCGGACTGGGAGGTCCTCGAGCATCTCCGCCGGCAGGGACGTCTCGTGGCATTCAATCTCGGCAATGTCTTCAATGGCGGCATCTCCGAAGAGCATTTTGACGAGGCGATGGCCAAGACCATCGACCGCCTGCGTGTCGCCTACGAGAAGGCCAAGGTCCTCGGTCTGCTTGACTACGCATACATCTATGGTTTCGACGAGCAGTCCGAAGGGCAGTTCCCCATCCTGGAGCGCTGCGCCAAGGCCCTCAAGGAGGCTTTCCCTGGCGTGATCACCATGACCACCAGCTACGACCACAGCTTCGGCGTGGACACCGTGGTCAAGTCCATCGACGCCTGGTGCCCGCTCACTCCGAGATTCGACCTTGCGAAGGTCGCCGCCGCCCGTGCCCAGGGGCGTTACATCTGGTGGTACATCTGCGTGAGTCCGAATCCTCCCTACGCCAACTGGTTCGTGGAAAGCCCCGCCATCGAGTCTCGACTCCTCCAGGGCGCCATGAGCGCCAAATACCTGCCCGACGGCTTCCTCTACTACGCCACGACCATCTGGAACAAGAACACGGGCATCGACCAATCCCAGGGACCCTATACCACCTGGAACCCCGTCTCCTTCCGCACCTGGCATGGCGACGGCTCGCTCTTCTACTGCGACCAGGACCTCCATCCTCTGCCCTCCATCCGCATGGAGAACTACCGCGACGGCATGGAGGACTACGCCTACGCCTGCCTGCTCAAGGAGGCCATCCTGGCCGCCGAACACGCCCCAGGCCGCCATACCGACGACCTGGAGAACTGGATCGACCAGGCCAGAATCGCGCTGTTTGTCCCCGAGGAGCTGGTCAAGGACATGGCGGAGTACTCCCGCGACCCCGCATTGCTTCAAGCCTGGCGAGACGGCATGGCCGAGGCGCTTGACGCCTCTGGCTTCGCCCCCCGCCTCAATCCCTGGGCCGATCCCGAGCATCCCTTCGGAGTGCGCGGAATGCGCGAGCTACGACCCGACTTCTATAAATAACCAAGATGTTCCCGATGAATTCATAAAATGCCATGAAACCTTGCCAAGCCACTGCCCTCATCGCAATCTGCCTCTGCGGCATCATCCTGGCGGAAAACCATATTGACGAGTCGTTCTACCACTCCGATGCCTTTTTCCCCATCCTCGCGTGGGGCAGCATCCAGCTGGCCGGAGACCTCGCCAAAACGCAGGAGTATTATGATGGCCTGAAGGAATGCGGATTCACCCTGGCCGGCTTCGCCAAAACCCGGGAGGAACTGGACTTCTGCGCGGCCGCCGGACTGAAATGCTATCTGGAGCATCCCGCACTCTGCCGACACGACTGGAAGAACCCGCCGGACGACCAGGAACTGGAGCAGACCGTCGCCCCCGTCATCGCGCAGTTCAACGACCATCCCG
>JAFYIW010000387.1 GCA_017538465.1 Victivallales bacterium | reverse complement strand
TGCGGAAACGGGTGCCGGAGCTGGTCAGCAATGCGGAGGCCGCCTTCCGCGAGGTCTATTATCTGCCGTTGTCGGCCTTGGGAAAGATGCCGACTATGGATCCCAAAAGCAAAATGCTGGGCGTGTGGACAGACGGGCTTCGGCCGGTGTGGGCTGACGTGCCGATTCTGTTTGAGCTGTGGCATGAAGGCCTGCTGCCGGGAATGCGTTCCAGACTGTCGGACGAGGAAGTCCCCGTGGATGAGCACTGCCATTTCAAGGATGGCGTGATGCTCTTTGCCCCTCCGAACCGCAAGCCGGTGATCGTGCCTTCCATTTACTGGGGGCAGGTGGTTCACGATGAAGCATTGGGCTTCATTCGCTTTCCCCATGGCGGAGATGCGGAGGCCGAATTCCATTTTTGAGGAAAGTTACAAAGGAGGAGGCTGCCTTGCGTGGCCTGCGGGATGAATGGAACAACGGAGCATGCAGCAGGAAATCCCCCAGGAATTGTCGGCGCTGGTACGCAAGTATCGCGAGTTGGTGCATGACGGGGAGTTGTCCGAGAAGGTATTGCTGGCCAGGGAGATCGTCCGGCTCAGGCCACATGACCAGGATTGGCGGAAGACCCTGCGGGAACTGGAGATTTCCTGGAAAGCGGAGTTGTCCCGGGCGGCCGGGGAGGCGATGGCGCAGAATCGTTTTTCGGAGTTGGAGAGGATCTATGAAGTGCTTTCCGGAAGTGCCTGGCAGGAGCCGCCTCAGAAGGAGTCTTTGCGACGGCTTGAGGCAGTGCTGGCGCAGATGCGGCAGCGGCAATGGGAACAGGAAGGACAGGCCATTTGCGAACAGCTGGACCGGCAGTATCGAAGCGATCTGGAAGGCGGTCTGCGACAGATGGCCGACTGGTTTGAGCAGTGGGACGCCTTGTGTGAAGAACATCCTGAATTCGAGCCGACGACCGAGCAGAAACAGCTGCTGGCGGTGATTCGCCCCAATTGGGAAAGCCGGTACCGCGAATGGCAGAAGCAGCAGGAGGCGAGCCGGGAGTATCAGCAGCTGCTGACGCAATTGGAGCGGGCCATCAAGGTCGGCGCATCCCGGCAGGAGCTTCTGGAGCTCCACGACAGGCTGGAGCGGCTGGAAAAAGAGGTGCCCGAGAGTCTCATGCAGCGTTATGACACCGCCTTGCGGATGACGCAGCTCAAGGAATTTCGCCGCACGCTGATCTCCTGGATTCTTTTCCTGGTGATTCTCCTGCTGGTGGGCGGCGGCGTGTTTTTTTCGTTCCGCGAATGGTCGCATCGTCATCTTTCGTGGCGTTATTTGAATCAGTTGCGTCCGATTTTGGAGGATCCAACCCGCGATGCGGCAGAGGCGGATGCCATCGTGAAGGAAGTCAGGGAGCAGCACGCGAGTCTGCTGGCCCGTTCCGAATTTGCGAACGCTTTGCTTCAGCTGGGACAAAAAAAGGGAAAGCAGGCCGCCATGGACGCGGAGTTTCATGGCTACTGTGCCGATTTGCATGAATTGCTTCCGCATTACCAGGCGAATCAGGCTGAAATCATCCGGCTGCGCGGGGAAATCCTGGGACTGTGTCTGGTCCCCGAAATGGCCAGGGAACGCACGGAGCTCCTGGCGGAGTGCGAACAGGCGATGAAGCAGTACGTGGAGGAGCAGGACAACGAGCATCAGGTGGACATGGCAACCATCCAGAAACTGTATGTGGAGTTCGAGTCGCTGCTGGAGGAGGGGAATGAAGATGCCGTTGCTCAGGCGGGCGAACGGCTGGAGCAGATGCGGGAAGTCCTGAAGGGTGCCCAGCAGCTGGACGGCATTTCCGACAAGGCGAGAAACAACGGGCGACAATGGCAGAACCGGCTGAAACGCGCCGAAGAGGAGCTCGGAATGCATGAGAGCCTTGAGGAGCAGATGCGGGCGGTGGAAAGCATGCAGGGCGAGTTGGAGTTCTTCGTGACCAACGCGGGGGAGTTGTCCTGGCAAATCTCCCGAGGCGGGAAGAGGGAAATCGACGGTCTGCCTCCTGAGTTCCATGTCGAACGCCTGAATGGAGTTCTGGAAAGAGGCTGGCAGCTGTTGGAGGATTCCCGGAAGTCAGGCAGCCCGGTTCAGCAGGTGGGCAATCAGCGGGGACGCAAGGCGCTGGCAAGGCTCGAGGAGCTGCTGCGGCAGTCGGAGCAGGTGAAGGAGGATTGGCTTGGGTATGAAGAACGGCTAAAAATGAGGGCCGATGAAATTTGGGCAAAGGAGGACCTAGAGAAGGCGGTGAATGAGTTTCTGGCGCTTGCGCCGGGGCGTTTCGTGATCACCCGGGAAATCCTGCGGTTCAAGAGCGAGCAGCTTTTGCCAATGCTCCGGCAAAGGGATCAGGATCCCAGACTGGAAATCTACCGTGAAATGGAAAAGGCCTGGAAGGCTTTTATAAGGGAGCAAAGCGTGAAATGGTCGAGCTGCTACATGATTTCTCTGGAGGGGCGAATCATGGGAGACGGAACCCATCGCGAGTTCAATCTCTTCTTCAGTGAAAATGGCCTGCTGAGTGTCCAGACGAGAAAGTCGGAGGGGATTCAGATGGTGAGCCTGCCGATTGTCATCTTCGACCATGGACACGGCGATTCCAGGGAGGACACTCTGGAGATCACAATCGGGAGGGACAACATGTGGAGATTCTCCGTCGGGCAGACGCAGGTGCAGGCCACCCCGCTTTTCCGGACGGAGGTCATGAACTGGCTGAGGTCGCCCGGTGACCCGCGGAAGTATCCCCTGGCGCCGCAGTGTGGCTGGCTTCAGGAGGCGAAGGAGCTTGCGGATGACCGGAAGACAGGAAAGACTCCCTTTCTTGCCGAAAAGGACATCTACAATCTGATGGAAAAACTGCTTGACGGCTATGGAAAGAACGCGCCATATCCCCGCGCGGTCATCATGGAGCAGATGCTTCGGAAACTGCTGGATTGCCCAACGGCAAAGGAGGCGCTGAAAAACCGTGTGCCATTTGCCTTGGGCATGCAGAATGTGCTGGACGACATTCAGGCCCTGCTGAACCGGTACGGAGACAGTCAGCAATGGCAGCTGCGGCACGCCTTGGGGGATGATGGGACTATGGCCATGGCGAAGGACCTGATCGGCTTGGGACGAAAGATGGACGGCGTCGGCGAACAGGCCAGACGGTATTACAGCTCATTCGATTTCCCCTACATGGAGGCAGGAGTGGTCTTTTGGAGCCATGCGGAAAAGGCGTATGTGGTGAATCTCTTTCAACCGGAGCGGCCGCTTGGTCCGCAACAGCAGTCGAAGTTTTTTTACCTGGATCCCCAGGATCGCGTCATGCGGCCGTGCATGACGCAGACGGAAGGCGAATGGTCTGTCGGCAAAGACATCGACCTGAATGATTTCAGATACCTCATCCTCTACTACCAAAAATGAGCACGAGACCAACGAAAAACTACGAGCTGAACTTCGACGCCATGGACCCTGAGGCGGTGTTGGGCATGACCGGGAAAAAATACACCGCCGTGAACACGTGGCTTGCCATGTTCTTGGGAGCTGTGCTGACGGGGGTGTTCTATCTGGCCTTGTATCCTTTCTATGCGAGAGGGGCAGGCCAGATGATACAAATGTTCTTCCATGGCGGCACCGCACATCGGAGCACGGTCCCGTATTACACGATGTTCCTGACTTTTTGGTGCCTGGCTTTTCTTTTCCTGAAATGGCGGAAACTGGCGGTCCAGAGACGGGCGCTGAAGTTTGAGGTGGTCCCGGGACGCTTCTCCAGTTTCGTCATCTCCCGTATCAATGCCCGTGACATTGTCACCTCCATTCACAACCGCGTCTTTGGAAGCGAACATTTCATGGCGTTGTGGAGAATCGAGTGCGCACTGGGCAATCTGGACAATATCGGCCACGTCTCGGAGGTCTCCGCGGTGATGAATGACCTGGCGGAGAACGACGCGAATTTTATGGAAAGCACCTACACTTTCCCCAAGGGCCTCATCTGGGCCATTCCCGTCCTGGGCTTCATTGGAACGGTCCTGGGGCTGTCCCAGGCCGTCGGTGGCTTCGGCGCGGTGGTCGCCAGCGGCGCGGAGTAGTCGAAGTTGCATCCGGCGGGACGGTTCGGATCGCGGATCGCGCGGAGCCAGTCCGCCTGATGGTTCATGCCTTTCTCGCGGGGAATCGTCTTGGGCGGCGGCGTGATTGTCTTTGAGAAAGGCGGCTATCTCTTCCGCCTCGACCCCGCCACCCGCAAGGCCGAACAAATCCATATCACCCTGCAGAGCGAGGACAGCCACGCACGACCCACCCTGCT
>JAFYIW010000386.1 GCA_017538465.1 Victivallales bacterium | reverse complement strand
TCGACTTGATGGAGAAACTCGGCTAAGGAAATACGATATCTTGACGCCGATTGTCAAAAAGGAGGATTGGAATGAATGACTTTCTCACGGAAGACGAAGTTCGCGTCAAGGCTGCGAAGATATTGAAACTGGATTTGTCGGCTCCAAACGTGATGCTGGGAACCGGACAGCTGACGACTTTTAACCAGCTTGGGTTTGCCGGGGTCAGCGATAAGCCAGATGGATGGTATCTACCTTATAATCATGTCAATCCTGCCGTGGTTCTGGAATGCAAGAGCTCTGACAAGAGCCTGGACAAAAGCGCCTTTGTCCAGGAGTTGCTGAAAAACTGCGGCATTGTCAAGTCAAAATATGACAAAGTCGTCGGGATTTTATATAATGGCTATGAACTCAGGGTGTTTCAGTCTAAGCCAAAAGAGGAGAAAAACGGAGCGGGGCAATTTTGCGAATGCGCCGGCGAGCGGGAATTAAAGAATGTCGAGCATTATCTGTCGCTCTTTAACCGAATCCCCATCGACAAGGGGGTGATTTTCAACATAACTAAGCGCATTAATGAATTGCTGCATTTTAAATTTCAAATCAAGAATCTCTATCATCGGATGATTTTTACGGCGTGCGCATTGGTCGCCAAACGCTTTGGAGCCGTGCTGACGCATGGAATGGATTTCGGGCTATTCCAGATGAGTGTGGCTAATACTCTGAAACATTCCTACAGCCAAGAGGTTAGCCAGAATGATAAACTCAATGAGCTGTTTGAAGTGTATTCCAGCATTCAGATGAATAATCCAGACGACCAGGGGGCATTGGATGAATTTCTGGACAATATAGAGAAAATCTCGGAACAGCTTAATTCCGATTTCTGGAATGGAGAGGATGTGATGGCCATCTTCTTTACTGAGTTCAACCGCTATAAGCGCAAGGCAGACCACGGACAGGTTTTTACTCCAGACCATATCACCTCGTTGATGTATCGCATTCTAGGCGTGCAGCCTAAGAGCGTGATATTGGATGCTGCATGTGGTTCCGGAGCCTTTCTCGTCAAGGCAATGTGCAATATGATCCGCGACGTGGGCGCTCATTCCGACCAAGCCAGCCATATTCGTCAGGAACAGCTTTTCGGCATCGAACTGGACCGCGAAATCTTTGCCCTTGCCTGCGCAAATATGCTGATTCACAAGGATGGGAAAACCAACCTGAAGCATTTGGATGCGCGTTCGGCGGAAGCGGCTGCCTGGATACGGAAGCTGCCGGTCGATTTTGTCATGATGAACCCTCCGTTTGAAGATAAATACGGATGCCTTGACATTGTCGGAAATGTGCTGGACAATGTTCGTCAAGGGACGCTTTGCGGCTTCATCTTGCCGGACACCAAATTTGAAAAGAACCGCAAGCGGGCGCAACGGCTCTTCGCCCGGCATCGGCTCCTGAAAATCGTGAAACTGCCCCTGGAGACTTTTGTCGAAGCGGTCGAGACCAGCATCTACATTATCCGGGCACACGAGCCGCAAAACGGCCAGCAAATCTTCAGTTGCGCCATCCGCGACGATGGCCTGGAGACCATCAAAAATCAAGGGCGCCAGGATATCCACGGCCGGTGGAATGCAATAGAGGATTATTGGACTGAGGTGGTTTATAAGCAATCTGGCGACTCCAGTGTGAAATGGCTGGCACCGACGGAGCCTTGGCACTACCCGGCACAGCGGCCGCCTTTGGTTTTGCGCACGAGTGATTTCCAAAGACGAATTGTCAAGTATCTTCTGTATCGGAATGGCATTGATGAGCTGTCATTTAAAGAGGCGGTTCTTTCGCATGTTCTGTTCCAGACCAACTTGCCTGCCGGATTTGGACGCTTTGTCTTGACTGATGCAAGGGAGGACCAGCCGATTGACACCCATGGCTGGAAACCTTTTTCCTGCGCCGACCTGTTTGCAGTTTATAAAGGCAAGCGTCTGACCAAAAAGGAGATGCAGAAAGGAGACATCCACTACATCGGGGCAACCGCCTTTCACAACGGAGTAACACATGTCATCGGAAACACCGGATGCCTTTTTGAGCCGAATTGCATTACCGTGTGCTACAATGGCTCCATCGGGGAGGCCTTCTGGCAGACCGAAAGATTTTGGGCCAGCGATGATGTGAATGTATTGCGTCCCAAGCTGCCGCTAACCATGAAAAGCGCATTGTTCTTCACCACGTTATTCTATTTGGAGGGGCAGAACTACTCCTACACGAACAAATGGAAGAAAGAGACGATGGAAAAGCAAACGATGCTCCTGCCGGTTACCCCCGAAGGGAAACCCGACCTTCAATGGATGGAGGCGTTTATCGAGAAACTACTGCAGCGTTACCAATGATTCCCAGACTTGTTGCGCAATCCCCTTTTGATTTCTTTTTTACTTCAATACCGTTATCAACCCCATAACGCATTTGCTCCAGTATGTCGAAACAACTCTTGAAAAACAGTGGCGACTTTGAACAAGGCGCCGTTCCGCAGACCAGCCGCCGTGGCTTCTGGTCGATGCTCGTCGTGATGCTTGGCTTCACCTTCTTCTCCGCGTCCATGTGGGCTGGCGGCACGCTAGGCACTGGAATGACCTTCACCGGGTTGCTCTGGGCAATTCTGGCGGGCAATCTGCTGCTAGGTGCCTATACCGGCACTCTGGCCTTCATGGCCGCCAAGACCGGCAATTCCGTACACATCCTCTCCCGTTATGCCTTTGGCGTGCGCGGCTCCTATCTGCCCAGCGCGTTGCTGGCCTTCACCCAGATTGGCTGGTTTGGCGTCGGCATCGCCATGTTCGCGCTCCCTCTGCAGGAGTGGCTGGTGGGTTATGGGAAAATCCAGCCGGACAACGAAGGGGCGCTCTGGGCGATCGTCATTGTCACCGGTCTTCTGATGACCTCCACCGCCTACTTCGGCATCCGTAGCCTCACCATCCTCTCCTTCATCGCCGTGCCCGCCATCATCATCCTGGGCTGCTGGTCCAGCGGACTGGTCCTCTTCGGCAAGAACGGAATCGGCCTGTCTGGGCTTCTTGCCGCCCAGCCCTCTCCTGAAGCCGTCATCGGCGCCACGGCAGCCATCGCCATCTCCATCGGGTCGTTCATCTCCGGCGGCACCTGTACCCCTGACTTCGTGCGTTTCTCCAAGGGACCCAAGATTGCCGTCTGGACCACCATCATCGCCTTCTTCCTGGGCAACTCCCTGATGTTCCTCTTCGGCGCCATCGGCACCATGGGCTGTGGAATGAACGACATCTCGAAAGTCCTGGCTGCCCAGAAGCTGCTGGTCTTCGCCATCCTCGCCCTCGGTCTCAACATCTGGACCACCAACGACAACGCCATCTACACCTCCGGACTGGGCCTCTCCAACATCACCGGCATCCCGAAGCGTTTTACCGTGCTCTTCAATGGGCTGCTGGGCACCGTGCTGGCCATTTGGCTCAACAATCACTTCGTGGCCTACCTGAACTTCCTGAATGTGCTTATCCCGCCGGTGGGCGCCATCCTCATCACCGACTTCTTCGTGCGCCATGCGGGCAAGTATCCCGAGACGAAGGATGCCAAGTTCATGGATGTCAACTGGACGGCCGTGGTCGCCTGGGCCATCGGCTGCGGAGTCGCCTTCGTGGACGTCGGCATCAAGGCCCTCAACGGCATGGCCGCGGCGGCAGCGGTGTATATCTTCCTCTCCATCGCCGTCCAGTACTTCAAGGACCATCCTGCGGACGCCGCGGAGAAATAAGCGGTTTCTTCCCTTTGAAAACACGGATGCGGCGAGACGCCGCGAAGCATTTTCAGGAGGAGTTGTTGAGATTCCCAGACTTGAGATTGTCGCACAAGTGGCAATACTCCTTGAAATCCCTAGGAAGCCTTCCAAAAAAAACGCACGGAATGCTTTTTTTTCTCTTGATGAACTTGTTTTTGGTGTCAAACCTTCCTACAATTAGAGAAAGAGCACATCAGAACGCTCGGCATTTGCCTTCAGGAATGCCATAATTCAATGTTTTTGTTTTCGTTTCTTCCATAAAATCATAATTGAGGTTAACAAAATGCGCAAATCTTTCACCCTGATTGAACTCTTGGTGGTCATCGCCATCATCGCAATCCTGGCCGGCATGCTGCTCCCCGCCCTCTCCAAGGCGCGCGAGAAGGCCCGCGCCATCTCCTGCATCAACAACCTGAAGCAGATTGCTCTCGGCGACATTCAGTATTCCAGCGACTACGACGACTACTTCCTGCCCTCCAAGTGGGGCAAGGGCGTCTTCGTGGATCATGATGGCAACACTTTCGGCTCGGACAACATGTACTGGCAGTGCTTCAACTACGCCACCATGGGCAGCTACGTCGAGACCACTTTGGCCATCTGCCAGAAAGGCGAGGCCGCGTGGAAACTCTGGCAGTGCCCGTCCCTGGCCAAAGCCTACTCCATTGACTCCAGCTGGGCCACCCGTCCTGGCACCGGCTATGCCGCGAACGGCTCCATCCACTTCTCCAGCCAGCACTGCGCCGTCAGCGAATACGGCGGTGATGGAAAGGGCAAGGAAGGCGGCGCGACTTATCCTGCGGCCCGTTGGAACACCTGGCGCAAGACCATCCAGGCCAAGTCCCCGGATATGCTGATGCTCTACTGGGACCGTAACTGCCGCGCTGGTATCGGCGGCTCCTGGCAGCTTTACCACTACTTCACTCAGGATTGCGACTCCATCCCGATCCTCCAGGCGACCTCCGTCCGCCACAGCAAGTTCGGTAACGTCGCGTTCGCTGACGGCCATGCCGCCGCCACGATGACCTACAAGGACTGGACCGATCTGGAAGCCACCAAGACCAACAACGCCAACAACGGCGCCAAGCTGGGTATCACCGACAAGGTGCATGCCACCATCCCGATGCCCTAATTCCTAGAGGCTAGCTGAAAATTCCAACGCGCCGCAGGGCTCCCCCGCCCGGCGGCGCGTTTTTTGTTTCGCCATGTTCCCTAAGAGGGGTCCTAATCAAGGCTTTTAAGGTGCCCTCATGGGGAACAAAGCGAAACGATAATTCTGCCGTTAGGTGCCCTCTCTGGGGACATGGCGTTTTGTTTCTAGTTCTTCGCGTTTTCCCAGGGCCGCTTCCTCCTGTTTGTGAGCCCGTCTCTCTGGCCGGCTTCGGTACCTTCAGCTGCAGACATCGCAATGCACGCGAAGGCCGCAACCCCATCACCGGCAAGGTCATGAGCTTCGCCGCCAGCAACACCCCGGTCTTCAAGGCCGCCAAGGCGTTCAAGGACAAGGTCAACGGATAATTTTCCGCGATTCATCAATACGAGGCAGTCGTTCCCGACTGCCTCGTTTCTTTTTATGCAGTATCGTTTTTCCCTGCGTCAGAACCCCTGCTGACGGCACCAGATGTCCATGACCGTTTTCACCGGCATGAATTTCACCAACCGCACCTGGCGGCGCACCGGGTGGCCGAGGATGGAGACCATCTTTTTCTTCTTCAGGTCCTTCATTGCCTGTGCCGCCACTTCGTCCGGTCCGTACCATCTGTCCACATAACGGATATACCGGTCGTGCTCCGCCACCTGCTGGAACTCGGTTTTGATCCACCCCGGGCAGACGCACATCACGTGGATGTCCCGGTCTTTCAGTTCCCGGCCCAGCG
>JAFYIW010000385.1 GCA_017538465.1 Victivallales bacterium | reverse complement strand
TGTCCCGATGCAGGAGGCCGGCCTGGTGCATAAGCTCCAGCCCGTCCAGTAGTTTCCGGCAGATATCAAGGGCTTCGTCGAGTGGCAGGCGGCCCTGCCGTGCCATCCGGAGGGCGAGGGTGTCAGGCAGATACTCGCCGGGTGTCTCTGCGGCGTTGTCGGCGGCCTCCATCAGATAGAAGAAGTGGCCTTTTTCGATGCCGGTATGGTGGATGACGATTAGTGACGGCGCATTCCCCGGAAGACGCATGTAGTTGCGGATGCCATGCAGTTCGCGGTCGCCTGACTCCGAAGAGTCGAATACCTTCAGGGCCACCAGCCGTCCCGTGGCCTCTTCGGCGAGATAGACCGTCCCATAGGTGCCGTGCCCGCATCGGCAACGGACTTTGCAGCCGGCGAAGATGTCATCCGGGAAAAGCATCATGTATTTTTACGCCTCAGAGTTCCCGCTGCAGCCGCTCGACAATCTCCTTGAGCCGTTCGGTGGTGCGCGTGCGAATCACATAGACTTGGTTGGGCGTCATTTCGAGGATGGCCGCCACCTCGGCGGCAGGGCGCTTGTTGAGCACATGCATCTCGAAGGCCATGTAGGTCTTTTCGTCCAAGGTATTGCGGAGTTCCTCCAACGCCTTCTGCTGAAGAAACTCCTGGCATTCCGCCTCCCATGCCTGCTCCAGCTCGTCGGTCTCCAGCGACTCCTGAACGCTTTCCAGACTCAAGGTGGCCGGCCTGGCGGCAAGCAACCTTGATGCATGACGGCTGGTGACGGTGCGCAGGTAGTCCCGGAACCGCCCGCGCTCACGGTCATAGTTCTCCAGGACATGCTCCTGGTGGCAAGCCAAAAGCACATCCTGGATCAGTACATCAACCTCCTGGACATTCAGTCCGTAGTCCATCCCCCGTCGGGCGATGAGCGGACGATAGAACTCCCGAAACTGGAACCACGCCATTTCGTCCCCCATTCGCAACTTCTGCAACAGCGTGTGGTTGGTGGTGTAGGTCATATCTGATTGAATTGGCAATTAATATGTCATGTCAAAAAACTGCGCAGCTTGCGAAGTCGCTTATATGCCGTAGGAAGTGTTTTTGACGGGCGTGGACATGGCTGAAGGGGGGAATGCCCGCTGTTTGAGGGCGGGAAAATAATTTAATGCCTGATGGCAGGTTTGCGTGAAAGCCATGTGCCAATTCAGGCTGGCGCGGATGTGTTTGGGGTATGATGACCAGGCGAGACTTGAAAAGACAAGTTTTTTCGCTTCCGGTGAAAGATTCGCGGGGTTGGCTGCCAATAGAGTTTAAAAGACAAGGCCCGCCGGTTGAAACAAACCCGAGCCTGGCTTCGCTTTCGTGGCACTCTGGAATTAGGACATTTCATCTGACACGGGGGCACCCGCCCGCCTGGACAACTCATCCTTGTCCGGGCGGACGGTTTTCTAGAGCTAGCCCTTCTAGCCTTCGTTTTTTACTTACGTCATAGCACTTTTTCCCGAAACATGGTGTATAGTACATTCGTTTGCATAATCGCCAGTCCCCGGCGGGAAACTGCATCACACCCCGCCTGACTAGTTTTTTGATTTTCGCTTCTAATAAACTTCAAGTCAAGGAGTTGTGGACGCGCATTGCGCGTCTTGCCAAGCCAGAATCCTCATCACATCCATCCATATCCCCGACGGAATCCGTCGGGTGAAGTGCTTCGTGGCACTCTGAAATTAGGACCTTCTGATCGCACGAAAGCACTCCCAGCCTGTTCCATGCACTAACGGGATACAGCGCTGGGGAAGCACGCTCCATTGGGCATCACGCCTTCCGTGCTTTTGTGCAGGTCGTCCTAAACCTCAGAGTGCCACGGGAATCGTGATGCTCTTTTTTTTTTGTTTTTTGAGCCAAGCATTCCTTAAAACCCATTCATCCATAATCATGTGAATTTCCCTCAAAATACCAATCATAATCGTTTTGAGCCGAGCCGGCAGGAAATCGACAGTTGCGACAGAGGAAGACGATTCGACATCATCGCTTCTTGGGACTTTCTTGGCTTTTTAAGGTACAAAGGATTTCGATTAGTAAAAGGGAAAAATCGCATTGTCGGAGGCAACCCAACAACACTGGAAGGAAATCAAACACGATGAAAATGAAATTGTACTACTTTTCCGCTGTGGCTTTCTGCTTTTTGCTTCTTTCAGGATGCACCACTCCCAAGCCGGAGACGCTGAGCCTGATGGAACGTGATAACGCCATCTATGTTGATGAAGCAGGCGCGATGGAACAGATGGAGGAACGCAAGGACACGGTCGCCGTGGTGGTCTCCCAAGGAGACTATGCTAAATACAGCGAGGTGGCCAAAACGATTGACTCGCAACTTACCGAGGCCTTGTCGGCTTTTGCGTTCTTCCAGGTTGTGGAGCGTTCGAACCTAAGTGCCTTGCAGCAGGAGAACCTGTTTGCCGGTGAAGATCTTGAGGAAGATCTGATTGTTCCGGCGGATTATATGATTACGGCGAAGATGAATGCCGTCAAAGTGGACAAAGTGGCAGTGCAGAATCGCGAGGGGAAGACGAATTACTCCTACACGGTTTCATTGAGTGTGGATTTCCGCTTCTACGAGATGGCGACCCGTCGTCTGATTCTGACGAAGAATATCTCCAAAGACTATAAGGGTGTCGAAGAAAGCAAGGTTTTGAGCAAGCTGGCATTGGCCGGACAGGAGTGTGTCAAAGGCTTTGCTCAGACTCTCGGCAGCAGATTTGCGCCGCCCGCGCGTGTTGTTCAGACCCGTGGCAATTGCCAGGTGGCGCGCATTTCGATGGGCACCAATTATGGACTGGTCAAGGGAGTGGAAGTCGAATTCTATGAATTCATCGACAATTCCGCCATTATCGCTGGGGCGACCCGCGACAAGAATGTCGTCGGAAAGGGACGCGTCATTGAGGTCGAAGCGCAATCTGCATGGGTCGAGGTCTTTGATTTCGAGAAAGTCCATGTAAAGCGTGGCGACTATGTCGGGATTCAGGAAGACCAGTCGAATCGGATGAGATTGCAGGATGCCTTCAACGTGGATTCATTAAAGGTCTGGTAAAATAGGAAAAACGCATGAGAATCATTCTTGTCATTGTCTTGTGTGTGCTGGCATTCTCAAATCTGTCCTTGCCGGCAGAGGAGACATCCAGTCAGAAGCAGGAGAGCGTGGTGGAGGAAATTGTCATCCGCATTTCCAAGCCGGCCGCCTCTGCCGCGCAACCGGCACAACAGCCCGAGGTGCGGGAAACGAAGAAGGAGGAAGATGAGAAGGAACCGCAGCCTCCCGAACCTCCGGCTTTGGATGCGGCCGAGCCCCGTCGTCTTGTCCGTTATTTCTGCAAGGCCTGGAAAGATGGAGACTACGTGCGCATGTACTGGGCGATGACGCCACAGTACCGCCAGAAGATGACCGTTGAAAAGTTCGTCAAACGTTTCCAGGCTGACAAGGAATACAATGGCGGAATTGTGGATGAGAACATTGTAGTTGATGATGTTCAACTGGACAATGGTCGCATTCAGGTGACGGTCGATTTGCGATACAAGTTCAGGCGCGTGGGAATACGGCGTGTGAAGGCCATTGTGGAGAAGCAGGGCGGAGTTTATCGCCTGTGCGATTCTGGCATAATTCCATTGGACATGGATGACTTGTAATTTGCCTGGAAACTCCGGGAAGCAACACCAGAAAAACCAAGAGAAAAACCATGAAAACGAGATTGTTCTACCATCTGAATTTTGCGGTCGTTCTAGCTGTCATCTGTTCTTTCATGCTGGTGCATGAAACGGTTGCACAGGAGGCGAGAATGTTTGTTGTCATTGACAAATTCGACAGCAATGCCGATGTCAGTGCCAACCAATTTGAGACTCTCCGCTCACGAATCCAACACCGCGTGATTGGCACGCGGAAGTTTCAAGTTCTTGAACGGGAGCAATTGAAAAATGCGCTTAGCGAGCAGCGCTTGCTGGATTCCGGCGTGACCGATGCCGAGGACCCTGCGGCTCCCGAAAGTGGAAAACTCAAGGCCGCCGGATTTGTCATCTACGGGAAAATCCTGTTCTTCGGACGGGATGCCGCCGTTGGCGCATCTGCGGATGTCACCAGTTCCAAAATGACTGCCAAAGTCGAAATTCAGTTGAAGATTACGGATGCCGAGACTGGAGAAGTTGTGGTGTCAAAGCAGGTCACGGGCGTTGGGACCACTTCCAAGATTGTGACCGAGGGGACGACGCAAGGTGGCAACTGGCAGGAGCAGATTGAACGGGATGCCATTGACAATGCGGCCGCTTTGGTGGTGGATGCGCTCCGCGAGCATGCTTACCCAGCCAAGGTCGTCAAAGTCGGGAAAAAGAGCGTGACTATCAATATGACCCAAGAGGAAGTCAACGAAGGAGAGATCTTCGAGGTGATGGAAATTGATGACGAAGAGATGGTCGATCCTGATACTGGCGAGTCGCTGGGTGAAGAGGGAGAGGTCATCGGCAGAATCCAGATTGAGAGACCTGGAACGAAGACCTCAACTGCCGTCCCCATCGATGAGCTGTCTTTGGATGACATCGAGGTCGGCTTCATCGTCAGGCGAGTCAACCCGGAGGTGTTGAAGCGAGAGGCCAAGCAGCGCGCGCAACAGGAACGGAAGTCGTTTAAAAGCCGTTTCTAAAAAGAGATGTCCCCTGCAGAGGGGGAATGGATTTGTTTCACACGCTTTCCGGGATTTGTCCTTGGCGTCTTTGACCTTTCCCTTTTCGAGTTCTCGGGAATCCGGGTAGAGCTTCGTAGGCATTCGGGAGGGAGTTTGGCGCAAATGCGACCGCGCATAGTGGCTATGTAAAAGGAAACATTTGCGCCAAAAGCCCCAAAAGGACACGAAAAT
>JAFYIW010000384.1 GCA_017538465.1 Victivallales bacterium | reverse complement strand
CTTGATGGCGGCGAACTCCTCGGCGCGGTCGGCCTCCAGAATCAGCGGGTTGTTTGCCAGGGGGAGGGCGTCGAAGATGAAGAACTCCAGCTTCACGCCATTGGGGGCATCGGGCGTGACGAGGCAGCCTGTCTCGTTCACATACTGGATTTTCTTGTTGGCGCGATGCGGCTTGAGGGCGAAGGTTCCTTGGGTAAGACGACGGATGAACTCCCGGCTTAGGATATGGATGGCGGGCGAGCCTGGACGGAAGGTGAGTTGCCCGTCGTCGTCGCGCCTTTCCAGCAACTCCTTCGGCATGTCGCTGTAGTCGACAATCATCAGACGCCCGTCCAGCAAGGTGAAATGTCCAAGTTTTTCCATGGCGTCACGCTTGACAAGGCAGCGGCTGGACATCTCGGAACCGGTAAGGTGATGCAGACCAATGAAGAGCGGATCGCAGACGGTGACCATGGGATTGTCCACCTGCCAATAGGAGAGATATTCGACTCCACGCGCCTCCAGGTCGTCCAGAATTCCGGAGTCCCGCAGGGCGGCGAAGGTGCCGCCGTGTCCGTTGGCGAAGAGGGCGAGGCTACTTTGGGATGCCATCAGCACCTTGCCGTCGAGGCTGAATCCAGGGAGTGTCCCCTGGATGAAGAAGCGGACATTTTCGGCGGAGAGGCCAAAGTATTGATTATGCTCGAAGTAGCGCATGGTGTCATCATGATTGGCGGGACTGGTCATGATATACCAAGGCAGGATGGTCGAGTATTTGTCCTGGTTGCGCTGGATGGCCTCGGCGAAGTACTGGAAGAGCGATTTGTTTCGCAATGGCGAGAAGCAGTAGGTCCCTTTAGGCGCGTCAAAGCCCAGCCGGGTGCCCTGGCCGCCGGCCACGGTGAAGCAGGCCACTTTGCCGGCACGCAGCAACGCCTCGCCAGCCTCGGTTGCCTGGCGAAGACGCTCCGCCTCCTGCCCGTTCTTCGGCTGCAGTGAGACGTATGGTGCGGGAGTCAGCCGCTCGAAGGGGATGGCGGTGGGGCCGGTTTCGCTCAGAGCGTCATGACTCCATTTTATCACTTGTGGCCAGTCGATGGACAGAATCTGCGCGGCAAGCCGTTCGCGCTCGCTTTCGGTGAGCTGGTCCCAGAAGCGCAGCAGGTGTTCCTGTCCGTAAGGCGCGAGCAGATGTTCAAGGTCTTGGCGGGAATGCGATTTCATGACGTCCAGTCCAGGGGTTATGCTTTGTCCTTGGCAGCGTCTTCATAGACGCCCAGTTTGGTTTTGAGGGAAGACAGGGAAGAGAGCAGGGATGCGACCTGGTCCTTGAGGCTGTTCCCCTTGCCATTGAGCAAGTCCATGGGAGAGAGGTTCTTCAATTGGGCCTGCAGAGAGGCCAAATCCTTGTTTTTCCCGGCGATCAGGGCAGTGACTTTGGCAATGAGGCCTTTAATGCCGTCGAGGTCCAATTTGGCGACTTCGGCTTTTGCCTCCTGCCGGTCCTGTTCCTGCTCGGCATTCGAGCGCGCACCACCCATGAGATTGGTCAAATCATCCAGAAGGCCCATGTTATCTCCTTGATTTGTTGCTTGGAAAACTTGGTGGAATGGAATGTTCTCTTAATATAGAGCCTGTTTCTCAAGCAGTGTCGTCTGCCAGCGCACTTCTCGCGCGTTGAAGAGCTCATGTCAATCCAAGAACGGACAGTATCTCCAATGGCTGCTTCAGGAGGAATTCCGGTTGGAAACGCGCGAGTTCCTCACGTCCTCGAAAGCCCCACAGGGCGCCAGCCTTGGGCATGCCGGCATTCTGCGCGGTCTGCATGTCCGTGTTGGTGTCTCCCACATAGAGACAATGATCCGGCGCAATCTCCCATTGCCGCAATATTGCCAGCAGCGCGGCGGCATCCGGTTTGGGCCTGCGTTCGGCGGTGATGCCGCAAACCGCATCAAAGATGTCCGTCCCGAAGAAGCCGAAGATGTTTTCCTCGGCGCGTTCCTGGGGCTTGTTGGTGAGCACTCCAAGTCGCATGCCCGTCTCGTGGAGGACACGCAGGGTTTCGGCCATTCCGGAGTAGGGAGCTACGCCGTCCATGCAAAATTCTGCGAAGAGTTCCAGATAGGTCTGGCAGGCATCGTGAAACAGGCTATGGTATGCCTCCTCTCCGCCCGTATGCACGAGAAACCGCTCGACCAGTTTGGCGACGCCGTCGCCGACGAATTTTCGCACGAGCGTCGCATCCAGCATTGGCAGGGAGTATTTCCGCAGAGTAAGATTACAGGTTTTGAGGATGGCAGGGATGGTGTCCAGAAGTGTGCCATCCAAGTCAAAAATCACGGCCTCGCATGGAATTTTCATGGAAAAAGAGGGAAAAAAACGTAAAAGTTGTACAAATTGCCGTTTGAGGTACTATAATACCATTCGTTCTTTCCCAGAAAACAGCTTCGGGTTTCCTGAAGCAGAACTTTCATCCTTCTCATGATGTCGGAAAATACTTCAGAATCCAGTTGTCCCAGTGGTCATAGCTGCGACACCTGCGGCGGCAAATGCTCGGACGAGAAACGCCAACTGCATGAAAATCTCCTGGGAGTGAAGCACATCCTTTTGGTGATGTCCGGCAAGGGAGGCGTTGGCAAAAGCACCGTGGCAGTCAACTTGGCGATGAGCTTGGCGTTGCAGGGATTTGCCACCGGTCTGCTGGATGTGGATCTGCATGGTCCCAGTGTGCCAAAGATGCTGGGCATCGAAAGCAAGACCCTCATGACGGATGGCGAGAAGCTGCTGCCAATTGAGACGGCGAATCTCAAGGTGATGTCCATCGGCCTGTCGCTGTCCAGTCCGGATCAGGCGGTCATCTGGCGCGGCCCGGTGAAGTACTCCGTCATTCGCCAATTTCTGGCGGAAGTCGCCTGGGGAGAATTGGATTATCTGGTAATTGACGCTCCGCCGGGGACAGGCGACGAACCGCTTAGCGTCTGTCAGTTGTTGCCATGGGCGGATGGCGCCGTCGTGGTGACAACGCCGCAGCAGCTGGCGGCCACGGATGTGAGCAAGTCATTGAATTTTCTTTCTCAGGTGAATTTCCATGTCATCGGCATCATTGAGAACATGAGCGGCTTTGCCTGTCCGCACTGCGGTGAAATAACACAGATTTTTTCTAAAGGCGCCGGTGAGGAACTAGCCGCGAAATACCATGTGCCTTTTCTGGGCAGGATTCCCATTGACCCACAAGTCTGCGTGGCAGGGGATGATGGGAAGCCTTTTGTTTACAGTTACGGGAAAACTGCCACTGCAAAAGCATTTGCACAGATAGTCGACGTCATTATAAATAGGGGATAGACCATGAAAAATAACGCCAAGAAAAACGTGAAGAAGAAATCCGCTAAGCTTGTCCCGCCGGCAGCCACAAAGAGCAGTTCATCTAAGGCCGCCGCATCCACCAAGAAGGCTATCCCCACGAAGAAGGATGTGACCGTCACGAAGCCCGGTTCTGCTAAAAAAGTGGCTCCCGTGAAGAAGGTGCTCACTCCTGCGAAGAAGGTTTCTGCCCCCGCAAAGGCCGCCCCTGCGAAGAAGGCTGCTCCCGCAAAGCCAGCCGCCCCCGCAAAGGCCACCCCTGCGAAGAAGGTTTCT
>JAFYIW010000383.1 GCA_017538465.1 Victivallales bacterium | reverse complement strand
CTTGGGCGGCGGGCCCACGACGAGGGTGGCCAGCAATAACATTCCGACCAATCCGCTCAGGAGAGCCTGTGGCCAGATCGTGGAGAATACCCATTCCAGGGCGCTGAGCGGATAATTGGCCTGCTCGATGATGGGGGCGACAAAGCACCACCGGAATGGCATGATGAAAAGCAAGACGCAATATGCAAACCGCAGGGTCAGGGCGGACAGACCTTCAAATGGTTTGGCTCTGGTGGACTGTGGCATGCGATGAAGTGGCGGGTGAGGAAGAAGTGGATGGCGATGACCAATCAGGATGCCGAGGGCGGAGAGGCGTTCGGCCTTTTCTGCGCAGGAGCTGGCTCGGAACGGAAAGACTTTGCGGGCGTTGCTGGACGCTGGTCTTTTCTGGCGCGTGGCGGGGCGGCGGACGGAGGCGCGCTGTCAGTGTCGTTCTCCGGATAGTCTGGCCTGGGGTGCCCTGGCTTGCGGTTTGGCGGGGGCGCATGATAGTAGTCCGCCTCGAATTGCAGGCAGCACTTGAGACGTCCGCAGCACCCGGAGATGTTCTGGGGGTTTAAGGAAAGGCCCTGTTGCTTGGCGGTCTTGACGTTTACTGAGACGATGGAATGAAGGAAAGTCGAACAGCAGAAAGGGCGGCCGCAGCAGCCCAGTCCTCCGATGATGGAGGTCTCGTCCCGCACCCCGACCTGCCGCAATTCCACACGGCAGTGAAAGAGCGTGGAGAGGTCCCGAATCAGCTCCCGGAAGTCGACGCGCCCTTCGGAGGTGAATTGAAAGATGAGCATTCTGCGGTCAAGCGTGTAATGCTCATGGATGAGCTTCATTGAAAGGTGATGCGCCTGGATGCGCTCGACTGTACGCTGGTGGACTTCATCCAGACGGCGGCTATTCTCCTTGACTTTGGCCAGGTCGGCATCGGTTGCCACTCGCAGGATGTACGGAAGATGCTGTCCGGCAATATGGCGTCCTTTGTTGCGCTGGTGGAATTGCTCTTCGACAGAGGCGGGGTCGTCAAATGGTTCCGTGGGGCAGACTTTTTGAATTCTGGCGACTTCCTGGTAGCGGTCGCATTGCAGCACGGCCAGCTGGCCTGCCGTCAAGCCGAGAGAGAGTTCGCCGATGGCCTCGTAGGATATTCCCTCGCCCGTGGAAAGACAATACAGCCTTTTCATTGCAACTGTCCAGTTTACTCGCCCCGTGCGGCCTGTTCAGCCCAAGGAAGGCAAGACGACGAATTTCATTGAGGATTCGGCGATTTTGCGGTCGCCGACCCAGAATTCTCCCGCCGCGATTCCCGCATGGCCATTGGGGTCGCAGGTGCCGTGAATGACCAATTGGTCGCCAGGGCGTGCCTGGTCATAGAAATGCGCCTCGTCAATGCACAGGAAGATGCCCAGATGACCGGCGTTTTCCGGCTGGGCCAGCACATGCGCGCAGCCCAGCTGGGCGCCGGATTCAATCAGGAGTTCGGATGGATAGCATCCACTGGCGTCGCCGGCCAAGAAGAAATCGTTGCCCGTGATGTTCTTGTACCCGCAGACTTTTTTCCCGGGCCCTCCTATTCCCATTGCGTGGTCGATTAGCAGGAATGGCGGCCGATGGGGGAGGTATTTCATGAGATCCAGGGCAGAAAACTGCTGGAGACCGGCCATCTCTTCTGCGAACGGCGAAGGCCTGCATTTGTCCATGACTGTTTTTTCCGCCTGGAGACTGGGCGAGACCCGCGCGAGGGTGATGGTTCCGGCGGAGGCCACTCCTGCATCGGTGGTGCAGGTCACCTGGAAGTCGGCCTCGTGGTTGGCTCGGCGCTCCAGAAGCTTGCTTTCCACCGTGAGGCGCATCCCCGGCAAAACCGGCTTGCGGAATTTCAGGCGCTGGATATGCCTCAGCATGATTTTCGTGCCGGCGATTACCGGGATGGTCAGGCGGAAAATCAGATTGGAAAGCTGGGCCATGGCGGCAATCTGGAGAACGCCGGGGGTGATGGGCTGACCAGGGAAATGCCCTTGGAAGACGGGCTCATTGATGGACATGAGCTTGCAGCCTTTGCCGGAGAGATAGTCATCGGCAATCTGCGCCTCGTCCAGCATTAGGATGGGCGCCGTGAGTTCAAGGGTCTGGACCAGTTGCTTGTAGGAGTATGGTTTTGGCATGGGAAGAAGGGGATGGGCAGAGGATGCAAGAGACCGTCAGGCCTGAATGGCTATTGCCTGTAAGATAATCCATCCCGGCAAGTCGGAATGGAGTTCAGGAAAATTTTGCCGTAGGATTTCTGCCGGATGCGCCCGTCCAGAACCACGATGATTCCAGTGTCCTGCCGGGTGCGGATCAGGCGCCCGAAGCCCTGGCGGAATTTCAGGACCGCTTCAGGCAGGAGATAGGTGGCGAAGGGATTCAGACCGTTGGCGCGGCACTGCTCCTCGCGCGCCTGCTGCAGCGGATGGCCGATTTGGGCGAAGGGCAGATGGGTGATGATGACATTGCTCAGGGCGTCGCCGGGGACATCCACGCCG
>JAFYIW010000382.1 GCA_017538465.1 Victivallales bacterium | reverse complement strand
TGACATCCAGATTCGCCAGCGTCTGGCTGGCCACCTGCCCGAGGTTGTCGCCTGTCACCAAAGCGACATCGCCGAAATACCGCGCCACCACCGTCGCCAGCCGCATCATGCAACGGCGGTAGAGCACGGTGCGGTGACGTTCCTCGCAGGCGTCCCGGATGGCCTTCTGGACTGGCATCAAGTTCACCGCCACCAGCCGTCCGCGCTTCTGGAACCCGTTGAGCTTGCGCACGATGCCACAGACTTTGGTGATGGTGGCCGGCGGGGTGTAGGGCGAGCTGTGAAAGGTGATGAAATCGACATTGCAGCCGCGCCGCATCATCTCGTAGCAGGCCACCGGCGAATCGAAGCCACCGGAGAGCAAGGCCAGCACGCCGCCCGCGCTGCCCGTGGGCAGGCCGCCAGGCCCCTCGATGCGCTCAAAATCGACAAATGCGCGTTTGGCACGCAAGTCCACTTCGATGCGAAGATTGCCATTGCGCAGGTCAAGCGTCAGGCCCCGTCCAGGAAGGAGTTTTTCGGCGAAATGGCGTTCCAGTTCGGCCGAACGCATCGGAAAATTCTTGACGCTGCGGTTCACCCGCATCGTGTAGGTCCGTTCGGCGGCGGGGAAATTCGCCACGAAGGCCTCATAGACCTTCGGAAAATGCTCCAGGATGCAAGACTCCAGCGCCGACAACTCAGGAGCCAGAAGAAACCCTGGGGACACCGAGGCAATGCCTGGCAGACCTGGCATCTCCGCCCGAAGCGCGGAAAGCTGTTCAGGAGTCAACACCGCATCCCTGCCCTCCGGCATCATGAAGATGCGCCCTTCCTCCAGCACGAAGCGCGGATTTCCAAACCACTTCGCCAGCCGGCGATGCAACGCCGTGGTCAGCCGCTGCACGAAAAAACGGCGGTTTCGCCCCTTCGTGCCAATCTCGCTGTATCGGCACGAGACCGCATTGTAGGGCAAATATGGCTGCCAGAAGGTTTGCATTCAGAGTGCGTGAGAAGAAAATCATAGCGAGACAGCGCACACGGCGCGTCTCGTTCCAACCGAAAAGACTTTAAAATATAATGTACTTTAGTCCTCTTGTTTCGGTTCGTCCGCTTTTTCCCGTCGAAGCACCCACACAAATATCAGCAACAGGGACAGGACAACAATAATCACCAACGAAATGATGTACACCCACTTGAGAATGGGGAGTGCAGCAAAAAGTATATCCAATTGTGCAGTGGCATCTCCCTCCCCCGCCCAACGGCTATATTCCCAGACACCCAGAAACAGCGGCCCGTTCAACAAAGTGATCCAGAAAAACACCTTCAGAATCCAGGCGGTAACTCTTCGATTGGAGGGCCATTGTTTTTTCATCATTTCCCAAACGCCTGCACCAGCAACATCAGCAGGTTATAGCAACCATGAATCGCCACGGCCACGACAAACCAGGGAAATGCATCGCTGATTTGGCAACGGGCGCCTTTTCGCAGGGCGTCCCGCCAAATCCTCCGCAACCCCATGGCCGAAATCATCGTGCAGGCAATATGGAGCGCGGTGCAGGCAATCCATCGGTAGTTCATCAAGATTGCCAATTGTTCCGGCGGCAGGTGGCGCAGATAGACATGGCCGTAGAGCAGATTTTCCAGCACGCTGAAGACTCCCGCACCCAGCAGAGCCGCCAGGAAGAACTGCCACCCCGAACGTACAGTCCCAGGCAGCTTCTCCAGCTGGAAAATCATCCCGCTCTGCTTGAGCGTCTCCTCCGCGAATGGCCCGAACACCACCAGTATCAGCACCCGCCACCAAGACTCCTGACTTTTGAGGAACAACGCAGGAACCGCCAACAAACCGCCCGCCAGCCCGCAGAGGATGGTCGTCAGCACCGCCACTGTCCACGGCCAGGACTGTCCTGGAAGACACAGCCCCTCACGCACGCCAGCCACGCCGGGTTCGAAGGCGACCGACTGATAATAGTCCCCGTCGGCACGCTCGACGGCAATAGGCGGTTCCTCCTTCGGAGACGTCTTATGCAGAAGTTCCGGATGCAGGGCGACCTCCTCTTCCACCGAGAAGAATTTCTCGCGGTCTTTGGTCATCGTTCTTCGTGCACTGCCGTCCCGTAGGCGATCAGCTCCACGCCTCCGGACTGCTTGTTGTTCTGCGCCGTGACAATTGTCGCGGTCTCGAAACGGACATTGTAAACCGCATTGGCGCCGATGCTCTCGGCCTCCTGGAGCAGCCGCACCAACGCCAGCCGTCGTGCCTCATCGCACATCTGCGTGTAGCCTTTCAGCTCGCCGCCGAAGATGTGCTTGAAGCCCGCCAGAAAGGCGACGAAGTAGTTGTTCGCAATCGCGGCACTGCCGGTGACCAGCTGCGGATTGAGGCAGCCACTCGGGGGGAAGCGCTTGAGATTTGTCACTCGGATGCGCTCGTGGAAGTATGCCTCCTGTTCATCCAGATGACGCCTCCGGGAGCGTCCGCCCAGCCAATGAATCAGCCAGGTGCCGACCAGCAGAAGCAGCGGGAATGCGATGTAAAAGCAAATCAACAACCCGCCAGTGGGTTCTGGGGACGTCTGCGCATCCATAGGCTACACCCCCTGGGAGTAATCATCGACGACAGTCACCGCCGTCCCGTAGGCATACAACTCGGCGGCTCCGGACGTGATGCTGCTGGTCGCAAAACGCACATTCACAATCGCGTTCGCCTGGAGCTGCTCCGCCTGTGCGATCATCCGGGCCACCGCCTCGCGACGGCTCTCCACCAGCAGTTCCGTATAGCCTTTCAGTTCGCCGCCGACCAGGTTCTTGAACGATGCCGCGATGTCCCGACCGACATTCTTGGCACGGACGGTGTTGCCCTGCACCAGTCCTTTGACTTCCACAATGCGCTTTCCAGGAATGGTTTCCGTATTGACGATGATCATGACTTTTAAAATGATTAAGAGGGAAATGACTAGAGAAATGACCTGAACCTGAATGGACATACTTTAGTGCTTCTTTCCAAACTGTACGCCAATCCCATGGATATTCCCAATTGTTTTCCGTCCAACCGAGTAATTCCGTTTTCAGTGAGTATATTTATGAAGTTGCCATTTTTCCCATACCCCGGGAGCGTTTCCCGTCTCCCCATACCAACCAACTCAGGAGTTACTACAGATGAGCGCAATTATCGAAATCGTCGCACGTGAAATCATGGATTCCCGTGGCACCCCGACCGTTGAGGCCGATGTCTATACCGAAGACGGCGCGATGGGCCGCGCGGCAGTCCCCTCCGGCGCCTCCACTGGCGTCCACGAGGCAGTCGAACTGCGTGACGGCGACAAGAAGCGTTTCAACGGCAAAGGCGTGATGAAGGCCGTCACCAACGCGAACACGAAGCTGGCCCCCGCCCTGATCGGCATGGAGGTCTCCGACCAGATGGCCATCGACCAGAAGATGCTGGAGATTGACGGCACCGCCAACAAGGGCAAGATCGGCGCGAACGCCATCCTCGCCATCTCCCTGGCCGCCGCGAAGGCCGCCGCCGACGAGGCCGGACTGCCGCTGTACCGCTACATCGGCGGCACCCAGGCGCACATCCTGCCCGTCCCGATGATGAACATCCTCAATGGCGGCAAGCATGCGGACAACCCGATCATGTTCCAGGAGTTCATGATCATGCCCGTCTCCGCCCCGAGCGTCAAGGAAGCCATCCGCATGGGCGCGGAAATCTTCCAGGCCCTCAAGAAGAACCTCAAGGCCGACGGCCAGAACACCAACGTCGGCGACGAGGGCGGCTTCGCCCCCAACCTGAGCACCGCCGCCGAGGCCCTCGACTACATCGTCAAGGCTATCAAGGACGCGGGCTACAAGCCTGGCAAGGATGTCGTCCTCGCCCTGGACTGCGCCTCCAGCGAGTTCTACGCGAACGGCAAGTACGAAGTCGAGCCCGGCAAGAAGGTGGACTACAAGGGCATGGCCAAGTACCTCGTGGACCTCTGCAAGAAGTACCCGATCTTCTCCATTGAGGACGGCATGGCCGAAGACGATGTCAAGGGCTGGCAGGAACTCACCAAGCTCCTGGGCGACAAGGTCCAGCTGGTCGGCGACGACCTCTTCGTGACCAACGCCGCGCGTCTGGAAGACCCCGGCTTCAAGTATGGCATCGCCAACGCCATCCTGGTGAAGGTCAACCAGATCGGATCCCTCACCGAGACCCTTGCGGCCGTCACGCTGGCGCAGCGTCATCAGTACAATGCGGTCCTCTCCCATCGCTCCGGCGAGACCGAGGACGCCACCATCGCCGACATCGCGGTGGCCACCAACTGCGGTCAGATCAAGACCGGTTCGATGAGCCGCACCGACCGCATGGCCAAATACAACCAGCTCATCCGCATCGAGGAAGAGCTGGGCGACAAGGCCGTGTACGCCGGCAAGTCCATCCTCAAGAAATAGGCGCGACTTTCATTCAAGTTGCGGGCTGCCACTTCGGCGGGAATCCCCCACGGATTCCCGCCTTTTTCTTTGGGAATTATACCGTTAACTTGCCTTGAAACTTTCCCCCGCGGAACACACGAAACACACAAAAGAAAAGGGAATCATATCGTTAACCTGCCATGAATGCACAGAGGCTACTCCAGCCGTGTCCAGAATATCGAAGATGGCTGTGCATCAATGCGGGGGCGCCCCGCAGGAAGGGCGCCGTCGGCGCCAGCGCCACGCCATGGCCTGGAGGACATTCTGCCCACCCAGCCGGAACGAAGGCGAAAGCCCACATTCCATGGCAGGCCTTTGAACCTGGCCCCATGCTTCACTTCAACCGGACCAGCGTGACTCCGCCACCGCCCGTGTCGCGCTGGTCAATGCCGGTGCGGAAGGAGACCACGTAAGGCTGCGCACGGAGCCATCGCTGAATGCCTTCCCGAAGACGCCCAGACCCGAAACCGTGAACCACGCGCACTTCGTCCAAGCCTGCCAGCACGCAGTCATTGAGATACTGCGCCAACCGCTGGATGGCCTCCTCGACGCGCAGTCCCACCAGCATGATTTCATGGGAGGTCTGGCCTTCGAAACGCGGCATCTGCACCGAGACCGAGACCGTGCCCCGGGACTCTTCGGGGAACTGTTCCGGAAACACCTCGTTGGCCTTGAGGGTAAAGGGCATTCCGTTAACCTCCACCACCAGCCGTTTGCCATGGGCATCAACGCTGCGGATACGCCCATGGGCGCCCAGCCGCTCCACCCAAATGCGCTTCCCGACCTCCAGCTTCTTGCCGTCCAGCGGCTTGCCCAATTGCGAAACGCTCGTCTGCCGAAGGCCCTGGTGCAGCTTCGCCTGCTTGTCACTCAGGGCGGCGCGGGTGCTTGCCACCGCCTCATCCACGGCAGCCTCCCCCGCCTTCCCTGCCTTGGCCTTCTCCTTGATGTCCCGGACGAGGTTTTCGAGGGTGCGCCGAGTGTTGTCCACCATCGCGTCTGCACGAGAATAGGCGTCCTTCATCAGTTCCCGGCGCTTCACGCGCAATTCATCCAACTGTCTGCGCAAGGCCTCCCGGTCACTCTCGGCCGCCGTCCGCGCCTGCTCGGCCGCCGCCGCGTTGGCGGCCAATTTGCGCTGATCGCGGTCCAGTTTCTCGATCACCTCCTCCAGCTGACGATGTTCACCCGACAGAAAACCCTCGGCGCGCTTCAGCACGCTGCCTGGCAACCCCATGCGGCGGGCGATTGCCAGACCATGACTAGCCCCTGGGCGTCCGATGTCCAAGGCAAATTCCGGCTGAAGCGTCTCGACATTGAAACGCACGGCGGCATTCACCATGCCGCTGGTGGCATGTACGTAATTCTTGACGCTGCCCAAATGAGTCGTGGCAACGGTCAGGGCATTTCTCCGGGCAAGTTCGGCCAGGACGCCGCATGCGATGGCCCCGCCTTCGATGGGATCGGTGCCAGAGCCCAACTCATCCAGGAGCGCCAGGCATTTGCCCCGCTCACTCGCGCGGAGAATATCGGCGATATTGGCCAGATGGCCGGAGAAGGTGGAAAGATTCTCGGCGAGGGACTGCTCGTCCCCGATGTCCGCCAGCACGTGATCATAGATGTCGAACAGGGAATCCGGTGCGGCAGGCACAGGGAGACCGCTCTGGGCGGCCAGCACCAACAGTCCAATGGTCTTGAGGGCGACGGTCTTGCCGCCAGTGTTCGAGCCGGTGATGGCGAGGACACGCGTACGAGGCGGCAATTCCAGGTCCAGCGGAATCACCCGGCGGCCTTTTCCCTCCTGCAGGAACTGCGCCACTAGCAACGGATGACGCGCCTGGCTCAATTTCAGGAAGCCGCCGAAGGCCGGCAGCGTGCACCCCGTGGCCGTCCCCCATCGGGCGATGGCCGCCGCCGCATCCAGTTCCCCCAGCACACGCTGATTCGTGCGGATAGCCTCTAGACACGACCGCACGCCCTCCGACAATCTGGTCAGAATGCGCCGGATTTCCTCGCGCTCCTCGGCGGCGAGCGTGGAAAGCGCATTGCCCAGGGGCAATGTCGCGGACGGCTCCACAAAGAGCGTCTGTCCAGTGGAGGAGACGTCATGCACCAGCCCCGGCAGCGCCTTCTGCGCATCGCGGCGAACCGGCACGACATAGCGGCCATTGCGCCGGGTGACGAATTTCTCCTGCAGCGCGGTGGCAGCGGCATCGGAACGCACCAGTTCCTCCAGTGTGCGCTGCAGCCGCCGTTCGGTCTCCGCACGCGAGCGCCGCAATTCACGAAGTCGTTCGCTGGCGGAATCCAGCACGCTTCCATCCGCGTCAACCGAACGAATCAGCGTCTGGCGAAGCGTCTCGCAGGGATTGACCTGCAAAGCCAACGCGCATAGATTTCGCAATGTCTGGACGGCGGGCCGCCGCACAAAGGCGGCCACTTCGGCGACGACATTGAGCTGGGCAAGGCACTGGCGCAGCTCCAGGCCATTGAGAAGGGCGTCGGCAGGCTGTACCCGCAGCAGCAGTTCATCCAACTCCTCGGCGCCCAGCGGCGGCGGGGACTCGGTCATTTACTGCAAACGCAGAAAATCCTCATACAGTCCACGCTGCGCCTGAATTTCGCCGAGCTGCGCGCGGGGCCGCAAAGCCATCACCCGACGGCGGCCAGCCGCACTTTGCGTGTGACCGGCAATCTGCTCCAGGAGCAAGGGATATCCCAGCACCTGACAGGAATGGAAGTCCGAATTCATTTTTCGACAATGTGCGAATTCTTGGGAAGGTTTCCCGCGAAGCCCGCGATGTTCGGATGGAAACGCAGAAGACCAGCCGGAAGTTCTCCCGAACCTCCTCCAACTCCTCCGGGCTGTGCGAGACCTCTGCGGGGAGCTCTTTGAACGCCGCCTCGATGCAGTCTATTCGACCCAGGCACTTGTAGCCGCGCCCAAGGACCGCGGGAATCTCGTAGCGTCCCGAACATCTCGCCGACTGCGGCGGTGCCGTGCACGGGCATCTTCTGTCCGAATGTCCTATCGCCAGGAACGCGGGGGCTTATTGCGGCGGTAATCGCGGCCTTTGGCGGAATACGAGTCATTGGCGGACGAATCCTTTTTCCGCGACACCCGTGGCCGTTCCCCATACTCGCCACGCGGATTACGGGCAGCCCCGCGGCTTTTTCCTCGCTGAGGCCTGAAATCATCGCCGTCATGCCTGTTGCCATAGCCCCATTGTCTGCGCGGAGATGCCTCCAGATACTCTTCCGCCTCAGGTTCGGGAGAGTCGTCACGCTCATACCACGGAGTCGAGGAAGGCGCGTGATCGTGGCCAAAGGAAGGACGGGGGCTGCGGGCATGGCCGCCACGTCCGCGATCGACCGGTCCGCGGCTATCCCGAGGTGAATCATTGTCGCTTTCATCCCGGTGCGCGGGCGAACCGCCACGGATGCCACGCGGAGAACGCTTCTCCCGTTCAGGCTTGTCCTTCACCCAATATGGTCTAGGCGGCTGAGACGGGCGCGGACGTTCAGGCACCTCCAACGGGCTCAGCGCCAATTCGCAGTCATGTGGTGACATGACACGCCAGCTGCCCAGAGTGAGTTTGGGATCCAGCTCCAGCTGGCCAATGGCAATGCGCCGCAACAGTCGCACCTTCAGCCCGACATCTTTGCACAGCCGGCGCACCTCGCGTTTACGCCCTTCGCCCAAGGTGAAAACCAACTTGCAGGAACCATACTGCACACTGACCTGCTCGACATTGAGCGCCTGAAGAAACTCCCCGTTGTCATACATTCCATCCAGAAGCCGACGACGGATGGCAGTGGTGAAGCGTCCCACGCACTCCACATAGTAACGCTTGTAGATCTCGTGTGATGGATGGGTGAGGCGCTGGGCGAATTCCCCGTCATTGGTCAACAGCAGCAGCCCTTCGGAGTCGCGATCCAGCCGTCCCACGGTGAACAGGCGACCGAAGCGTTCTGGAATCAGCTGGTAAACCAGTTTGGCGGCATGGACATCTTGCGCCGAGCAGGTATAGCCAGCCGGCTTGTTCAGCATCAGATAGACCTTGCTGTGTCCATCCGGGGAAACAAGCTTCCCCTCAAAGCGCACCTCATCCTCGCCAGGCGACACGCAGGTTCCGACCTTGGTGACTGCCTCGCCATTCACGGTGACACGTCCTTCCTGGATATATTCCTCGCAGGACCGACGTGAGCCGATTCCGGCAGAGGCCAGATACTTGGCCAGGCGGACTCCCTTCTCCGGGGCTTCGCCGGAGGAATGGTCCATTTTTTCAAATTCGCTTGTCATTGGGCACCTCTGGGTTTTGACGTTTCTTTTAAAATAATGTTTAGAACGCACTTTGCGTCGCACATGCGCAACAAATTGCGACGTGGAATGTATATTAGGGTGTCTGCGTTGTTTCCCTGCCTCCATTCACCTATTCAATCCTCCATTCAGGAAATTCATCATGGCTGACAAGACCATCGGCACCCAATCCTTCGCCACCGCCACTATCAAGAAAGTCGCCAAACGCCTGCGGTGGGCCTTCATCGGCACGGGCGGCATCTCGGGCACCCACATCAGCGCCATCTCCCAAATCCCCGAAATCGAAATCATCGCAGGATGCGACATCAAGCCGGATCGTCAGGTGTGGTTCAAGCAGCAGCCTGGCTGCCAGAACGCCGCCACCTACACCGATTACAAGGAGATGCTCAAAAAGGAAAAAATCGACGTCGTGGACGTCTGCACCCCGAATGGCGTGCACTGTCCCGCCGCCATTGCCGCACTGCAAGCCGGCTGCCACGTGATCGTCGAGAAGCCGATGGCCATGAATCCCGCCGAATGCGCCAAGATGTGCGATGCCGCAAAGAAGGCGAAGAAGCTCCTGGTCTGCGGATTCCAGCAGCGCTACAACGCCAACACTGAAATGTGCGTCCGCGCCCGTGAGGCAGGCTTGCTGGGCGACATCATGTTCGTCAAAGTTCATGCGCTGCGGCGGCGCGGCATTCCGAACTGGGGCGTCTTCGGCCAGAAAAAGCTGCAGGGTGGCGGACCGATGATTGACATCGGCGTGCACATGATCGAGGCCGCCCACTACGCGATGGGCGAGCCCAACCCCATCGCCGCCAGCGGCATGACCTGGACCTATATGGGCGACAAGCCTTCACAGGTCGTCTGCCCCTGGCCGAACTGGGACTACAAGACCTACACCGTCGAGGACCTCGCCGTCGGGCAGGTGCGCTTTGACAACGGCGCCATCATGCAGATTGAGTCCAGCTTCTGCGCCCACATCGAACAGGAGATTCACTACTGGGAGATCATGGGCACCAAGGGTGGCTTCAACTCCCTCAACTGCAACATCTACACGGACATGGCCGGAACCATGCTCAACTGCGCATCCGGATTTCTCCCCGATGCCGGATGGAACGGGCTCTTCGTGCGCAAAATCCAGAATCTGGTGGACGCCATTCTCAAGAAGACCCCCCTGCGCGCTCCGGGCGAAGAGGGCATGAAGGTCCAGAAGATCATCGACGGCATCTATCGCTCTGCTCTGAAGAAGGGCGCGGAAGTCAAGATCAATTAGGAATGGGGAATGGGGAATGAGAAATGAGGAATGAGGAGTGAGGAGTGAAACCTCCTCCGTTCCTCAAGTTTCCTCCATTCATCAGGGCATCAATATGAGTTATCCAGTCCTACGCCCCAGGCCCTTCGCGCCCACGGACCATGCCATCCTGACTGGCAACGCCGCGTCCCCGCAACGTCTGCGCTGGGCGATTGTGGGCACGGGGAACATCTCCGCCTCGCATATCCGCGCGATTCAGGCCATGCCGGAAATTGAAATCGTGGCGGGCTGCGACATCAACCCGGAACGGTTGGCATGGTTCCGCACACAGCCCGGTTGCCAGCAGGCGCGGACTTATGCGGACCACCGTGAATTGCTCCGGAAAGAACGTCTGGACGCGGTGGCCGTCTGCACTCCGAACGACTCTCATGCGGAAATCTCCATCGCTGCGCTGGAAGCAGGCTGCCACGTCATCGTCGAGAAGCCGATGGCGATGAACCCCGCCGAGTGCGCGCGGATGATTGCCGCCGCCAGGAAGGCCAACCGTCTTCTGGCGGTGGGCTTCCAGATTCGCTACACCCCCGCCGTGCAGATGTGCGCCAGAGCACGCCGGAAGGGGCTGCTGGGCGACATCCTGTTCGCCAAGGTCCATGCGCTGCGGCGGCGCGGCATCCCGAACTGGGGCGTCTTCGGTCAGAAGGAGCTTCAGGGCGGCGGGCCGATGATTGACATCGGGGTGCATTGGATTGAGTCCGCGCACTACGCGATGGGCGAGCCCAAGCCCGTCGCCGCCACGGGACGCATCTGGACCTACCTAGGCGACAAACCCTCGCAGGTGGTCTCCAAATGGCCAGGCTGGGACTATCGGCATTACACCGTCGAGGATCTCGCCGTCGGCCAAGTGCGCTTTGACAACGGGGCCATCATGCAGATCGAGTCCAGTTTCTGCGCGCACATCGAGAAGGACCGCATGGCCTGGGAAATCCTGGGCACCAAAGGCGGCTTCAGCACGGACAGCGAGACGCTTTTCCTCGACCAGGCGGACACCATGCTCAATGCCCAGGCCGCCTATCTGCCCTCTCACGCCAATCCCGCCGATTTCATCTCCAAGCTACGTGATTTCACCAATGCGATCCGCCTAGGAACCCCACTGTGCTGCCCTGGAGAGGAAGGACTTGCCGTCCAGAAAATCATCGACGGCATCTATCGGTCGGCCGCCCGGAATGGCGCGGAAGTCATAATCAATTAGAAATTGGAAATGATTTTCTAGTTGGCAATTGCCAATTCCTCATTCCTCATTCCGAAACGATGCCCTTCCCTGCCGCCCAATCCTTCCGAATGCTGCATGGCGACCGCACGGCGCTCCAGCCGGCCTTGGATGCATTGGCGAGACAGGATATCGACCTTCGACTGGAGGCATCACCGGAAACCAAGCCGCCCGTGTGCGCGACTACGATTGCCAAGCCAGCCTCGGTCACTGGTCCCGCGACCTACTCGCGGGGCAAACGGCGCACGCTGCGTTTTCTCCCCAGCGAGATGCCCGGGTGGCGTTTTCGGCGCATCGACCTGCCAGATGCGCCGGCCATTCCCGCCGAATTGGCCTCGGTCTGCGAATCGAGCCGCGCGATTGTCCTTCAAAAGGGCACGGCGGAGAACCGCATCCGCATGAGCGAGCACATCGTCTGCCACCGGCTGGGACTGGGAGTGGACAACCTGCTCATCGAGACGGATTCTGATGACCCGCCGCTCTTCGACTCCGGCAGCATGGAAATCGTGGAGGCCTTCCGTCTGGCAGGCGTGGCGGACGTGGACTCCTGTCCGCTGACATGCCGCACCGTCAAGGCACCAGTCGCCTACGTGAACCCCGAACGGGGAAGCATGCTGGCGTGGCTGCCGCCCAGTGGCGGCGACCAACGTCTTCACCTCGATGTCGGCATTGACTTTCCAACCTCCATTGGCAGACAGCGCCTTCAAATCGACCTTACGCCGGGGGTTTTCGAGAATGGCTGCCATGCCCGCACCAACTGCTCTGTCAAAGAGTGGCGCCTGGCGCATTGGCTCGGCTGGCTGATGCCACGCTATCGGAACCTCGGCTACACCCGGGAGAACATCCTGATTGCCGGCAAACAAACCTACGAAAACGCGCCGCGGCTCTGCCTGGACAACGGCAAGTCCCTGGAGGCAGTCTGGCATCGCACCTGCATGGACTTCGTCGCCGCATTGTCCCTCCTGCCCCCAGGACGGTTCGCCGGAACGCTCTTCTCCTATAAGGCTGGCCATGCCATGGACGTGGAGTTCCTCTCCGCCATTCTGCGGAATGACCTCCTGACAACCACCAAATAGCCAACGTGCAGAAAGACGCATGGCACAACCTATATCCCTTTGAATCCAACTGGATGACCACCAGCGATGGGCATCGTCTGCATTATGTGAGCTTCGGGCACGGCACACCTGTCGTGCTTCTCCACGGACATCTCACCTGGTCCTTCTACTACCGCGACCTGATTCCCCTGCTGGCCACAACGGGACACCGCGCCATCGCCGCCGACCAGCTCGGCTACGGACTCTCAGACCACCCCCGGCACTGGAGTTATCGTCTCAAAGACCACCTCAAGAATTTCACCCAACTAGTAAACGAGGAACTGAAACTCCCGCAGTTCGACCTCATCATGCAGGGATGGGGAAACACCATCGGCCTCAATTACGCCATCGCCCACCCCGAGAAAATCCGCCGTGTCGTGCTTTTGAACGGCACGGCATTCTCCAGGCAGCTCCCCAAGGGATATACTCTTCTCCGCCTCCCCATCATCGGGAAATACCTCGCACGAAGCCAGAGTTTCCTCTACCGTACCCTAACCGGGGCACACGCAAAAAAACTCCCGCAAGTCGTGAAGGACGGATACCTGGCACCCTACAAAAAGTGGTCCGACCGCGCCGTGACGGCCAGTTTCGTCGGCGACCTTCCCCTCTCGGAAAGCCACCCCACCTGGCAATTCTATCACAACATCGAGACTCAAATCGGCACCTTGGCCCCGAAGCCCTTCCTAATCCTCTGGGGAGAGAAAGACACCATCATCCCCATGGACATCTTCCACCACTGGCAGCAACTCCTGCCAGGCGCACTGGCACTCTCCTTCCCGAACGCGGGACACCTTATTCTTGAAGACGAACCCACCGAGACCGCTCCGCTCATCGCCAGATTCCTGGCACATGAGGGCACCTAACGGCAGAATTTCAAGTTTAAGTCTTGACTTTACCCGAAGGGTTATCGCGCCCTTGCAGGCGCAGGATTCTAGTGGTGCCCGGAAAAGCGAGAAACTTCAATTAACAGACGTACTAGTCCCTGTGCAATAGGGAGACTCGCGTCTCTCTCAAGGCAAAATATGCTGAATCAAAGCCTGGCATCCCAAATTTCCCCAAAACAAGTCATCGGCCAACTTCTTCAGTTCCACGAAAAATGCGCTTCCACCAATCAACTTGCATTGGACGAAGCGAAGAACGGGGCTCCTGAAGGACTGGTGGTGGTCGCCGAAGTCCAGACTGCCGGGCGCGGCCGCCAACGGCGTCTCTGGCATTCACCTCCGGGGCTCAACCTCTATTTTTCGGTGCTGCTAAGGCCGAAATGCCCTCAGGCACGCCTCCCGCAGTTGGCAATGGTCGCCGCGCTGGCTCTTCACCATGCACTCCGAAAAACCGCCCCGGAACTTGACATTGGTCTGAAATGGCCCAACGACCTCTGGCTGAATGGTCGCAAACTCTCCGGAATTCTCTGTGAATGTCCACCGCAGTCTGGCGAGAAATGTGCCATCGTGGTCGGCGTCGGGCTGAATGTGAACGCCCAGCGCGAAGACTTTCCCCCCGAGCTTCAGGAGACCGCGACCTCCCTGGCCATCGCCGCAGGACATGACTTCGACCGAGAAAAAGTCCTCGCAGAAATTCTGAATGCATTTGACGAATTATATAATAAATGGTTAAATACAAAAGATTTAGAGATATTTTTACCAGACTGGGAAAAAGCCGACATCCTGCAAGGGCGGACCATCACCGTGGTACGCCCCACCGACCAGCTGGAGGGAACCGTGCTGGGTCTGACCAGCGAGGGGCTGCTACGGCTATCCGTGGCCGGGAAAGGCGAAATCGTGGTTTCGGCCGGCGATGTGCATCTGAAACTGACTTCGTAAGCCGAGTCGCTAGTCAAATCATTTCCAACTATATTATCCTGCATGGCGTACGCACTGCACACGATTGTCGACATTATTGGCAATTCCGAACTCAGCCTTGGAGTGGTGGTCAAGGACCAAGGAGATCGCATCCAAGTCCAGAATGTGGCGAACCAAGTGGTGAAGGTTCCGCTGAAGCAGGTGCTCTGCGACTACGGACGGTGCCCCACCAACAATCCCGTCCCCACGCTGGTGGAATTGCAGAACCAAATCAGCGACTTGCAGTCCGAGATTGACCTGGAGTTGCTTTGGGAGGAACTGCGGTCCAAACCTGAGCTGACCACCATCCCGCAGATTGCCCAGGACTATTTCGGCACGGCTGAAAAGCCGCAGCTTTCCGCGATGGCCCGATTGTTGGTCTCGGACAGCCTCCATTTCCAGCGCAACGGCGTGAGCTTCACCGCCCACACGCCGGAGGAAGTCGCGCAGCTCACCGAACTGCGACGGGCACGCGCCGAGAAGGCGGCCTTGAAAGAACGCACGAATGTCTGGCTGGCGAAGGTGATCGCCGCGAATGCCGAGCAATGCGCGAAAGCGCCTCTGGAGATCCCCGCCGAACTCGAGCCCTTCGTGAAGCGCTGCCTGGACTACCTGATGCGCGGCTACAACAGCGATGCCGTGAACATCCTCTCCGCCGCCACCAGCCGACTCTCTCCGCGCGAACTGGCGCTCTCCATGCTTCGGAAGGTGAACCGCCTCCCGGCCGACGCGGACGACTTTCTGCTGGCCAACGGCATCCACGCCGGCTTCACCGACGAGGCGCTTCAATTTGCGCAGGCGCTCCCGCCATACACGCCATCTCCCGAACGCGAAGACCTTACCCACCTCGAAATCGCCTCCATCGACGATGAATGGACCCGCGAAATCGACGATGCGCTCTCCCTGAAAACCCTCCCCGATGGCTCCTATCAGGTCGGCATCCATCTCGCCAATCCATCATACTTCATCCACAAAAATGATCTTCTTGACCAGATTGCCGCCGAGCGACCGCTTTCGCTTTACCTGCCCACCACCACGGTCACGATGTTTCCTGAACATCTGGGCTGCGACCTGGCCAGCCTGAACGCGGGCGAACAGCGTCCCGCCATGAGTTTTCTGGTCAAGATGAATCCCGACGGCGAGATTCTGGACTGGCGTTTCTGCCCCTCGCGCATTTGTGTCACACACCGCCTGACCTACATCGAGGCCGACCGCATTCTCCAGGAAGGTGCCGAAAATGATTCCCTGACTGTCGCCCTGCGTGGGCTGAATCGCCTTGCGGAGGCATACCGGCGCATTCGCGAAGAGGCCGGCGCGGTCAGCCTGAACCGTCCCGAACTCAAAATCCGTGTGCGCAACGACGTCATCACCGTGGAACGCGAGGACCAGGAGACGCCCAGCCACAACCTCGTTCGCGAGTTCATGGTCATGGCCAACTACCTCGCCGCAAAATACGCCCTGCGCAACGACCTCCCCATCATCTACCGCTGCCAGGAAGCTCCGTTGGATGATGTGCATTCGGTCATCCACTACGATCCCATTGACTTCGACCAGCAGGTGCGCAAGATGAAGCGCACCCGCCTCTCCACCTACCCCGCGCCGCACTTCGGGCTGGGCCTGGACCTCTACGCGCAAGTCAGCTCTCCGCTGCGGCGCTATGCCGACCTCGTGATGCAACGCCAACTGGAGGCGCATCTCACCGGACAGCCACTGCCCTATCAGCAGACCGAACTCTTCGGCATCCTGGACAACGTGGACCACACCGCCGCACAGAACCGCGCCCTCGAACGCGAGGCCAAAGCCTACTGGACGCTGGAATATCTACGCCGAAACTTCCTGGGCAAGACGGTCGGCGCCACCATTGTCCGCCAGGAGGGCGTGATGACTCTGGCTGAGTTGGACGACTTCTTCGTGCGGGGCGTCGTGATGACCCGCGACCGCCCATCCATCGGCGACCAGCTGCAAGTCCGTATCGCCGACGTGTCCCCCAAACAGCAGCGCCTCACCCTGGAACCTGCGAGATAAGCAGGTTCCCACCTTCCCGGCTGGACCTGAGGCCTGAGACCTGAGGCCTGAGGCCTGGGACCTGACGGCCTGAGACCAGAGTCCAGTATTTTTAACTTTAACCTT
>JAFYIW010000381.1 GCA_017538465.1 Victivallales bacterium | reverse complement strand
TTCTGTCATTGTCATGCCTCCTCGATGCGAATTACATTCCTTGCAAGAGCCTCGATGCACGTCAGCAGCTCTTCCTGGCTGGTGAACTCTGCCTTGTTCCGTGCCCAAAGCATCATGGCATAATCCAAGTCAATGTCAGCGCCAAAATCGCCGACGTACTTGTTTGGCCATTTGCGAGGTTTGTCAGGGTCTGGTATTTCCTTTGCCGCCGCCACGGAGCAATTGCACAACAGCGGAACGGCATTCCGCTGACCATAGAGGTAGAGCGCAATAAGCGCCTTCAGGTATTTACGTGCCGTTTCCTGCTTCATCGGGGAATAGTCTGTTGTTTTGCCGTCTTTCCACACAATCACCGTTGGAACGCTGTCGCCGCCCGCATTATGCACCAGATGCCTCACCCACCCGCGAAGGCGGTGTTTGGCGGCATCGCTGGCCAATGCACAGTAGATGTGCCTTTCCCCGCTTTCCTTCATGGTCTCGTATTGCACCTCCACGTGCGCGTATGGGTTTCCAGGAATGTTGTCCAGGTCGGCAAAACGCTCCGGCAGGTCGGCAAAGGGACAGTCGGGAACCTGGGGGACCTCATTGTCGAATGAAACTGTCACAAGACGCTTGTTTTCCCTGTTCATCTGCTCTCGCCATTCCAGGCAGAGGGCGGAATCCTGAATCCAGCTTTCTTTCAGGTAATCTTGCATCATCTCGGCATCGTTGGCAGTGATGGGAATCATGTTTTCGGCCTTCAGGCGTTCAAAGCACTGTGTCAGGATATCATCGCCAGGCACTGTTTCTCCTTGTGGCAACAGTTCGTTCAGCCAGCGGTTCAGCTTCACCCTGACCTGCCATTCCGCCAAAGTGTCCAATTTCAACGGTTCGCTGTTCTCCAGCAGCGTTTCCATCTTCTTCTGCCTTGGCATGGTAAGTCCTTTCTTCAGCAGGGTGAAGCCGCCATTCTCCAGGAAATACTCCAATTCCCTCTCCTGGAAGACAATAGGCTTATGCCTTCCTTCCTCCAGTGCGGCGGCGTCCTGCAACGCGGTATTCCTGAAACTCTCGCGCTGCCTGATGAGCATTTCAGGCAACTCGACCGCCTGCGGTTCTGCGTCGATTCCCGCCGCTGGCACCGCCTGCTGGTCATTTCCAAAATCAAATATATCCAGGACGGCCTCGCCATCCTCCACATACATCGCGTCGATGGCCCGGAACTCCTTCTTGTAGGACCACAGGTTCCGGAGGGTGAAGGAGCCATTCTCATTTTGCCTGAAATATCGGTGCGAATATGGCAGCAGGGACTGCCTGATTTCAAGGCTGAAATCCTCTTGGCCGACAAGTTTCTTCACATGGCTCTTCAGCTCCGACACCAAGGTCGAGGGATAGTATCTCTGCTCCGACGTGTCGTCCAACCCGCGATAGTAGATCAGCAGGTAGTCTCTGGCCGCCAGCAGCGATTCGAGGAAAAAGTAGCGGTCCTGTTGCGAAACCGTCCTGTTTTCATTCTCCAGTTGTCCGGCGATGAGATTCAGGCTCTCGGCGGGATTTCTTCTCGGATACTTTCCGTTGTCCATGCCAAGCAGACACAGCACCTTGCAGGGAATGCCGCGCGCGTCCCGCAAGTTGCAGAAGGTGATGGCCCCGCCAAGAAATGCAGAATCTTCATCGGCCACGTCGATTTTGCTGACAATGGCTTCGCGGACGACCTCCAGCGGCAGCGGGATTTCCGTGTGTCCGCTTTGCCCGAGCCCCTTCAGCAGATGGTTGATGGCGTTCCACAAGCCACGATAATAGGCTTTTCTCTCCAAGTCACGTTTGAAGAACGTGTCCATCAGCCACTCCAGGCGCGCCCGCCACTCCTCCAGGGCGCAAGGCGCGGCGAGTCTTTCCTCCGCCTCCTGCAGCGCCTGCAACAGCGCCAGAAGACGCTGCAGCTTGGCGTGTCCCTCAGGGTAGTCGCAGACGCTGTAGGGCGCGGCCTTCTCCCAGACCCCGTTCACGCTGTCGTCATCCGTGACGGCCAGCCCCAGCAGCATGCGGTCAAGGCCATGCCGCCAGGAGAAGTTCTCGAAGTCAGGGAAGCCGTACTTCTTATGGTCGCCATCCTTTCCCCAGCGGATTCCGGCGTCACGGCACCACTGGACAAGCACGCGGATGTCCTCCTCCTCGATTCCGAAGCGGGAGCGTATCTCCGTGTAGTTCAACAGTTTTTCCACATACGGCAATTCATAGCGATTCCGGCCGATGTCCAGCAGCGCAACCAGAGCGTTGCCCAAAGGGTTCGACTGCCCCAGAGAACGCCCGCACACCGATGTCGCCAGGCGGAGTTCCTTCCCCTCGACGACCTTGACAGGCTGCTGGAACACGGCCTCGATGAAGGGAAGGAACTCGGAGATGTCAGGTGCCGCCACGATGATGTCGCTATTCGTGTAGTGGCGGGTTTCGATCAGATGCAGCAGGTGGTCGTGAAGGATTTCGACTTCGCGCAGGGCATTGTGGCAGCAATGGATGGTCAGGGTGTCGTCTTTTGACAAGTCGGCCTGCGGGGGATTCAGTGCCTTCCCCCGGAGTTGCGCCTGAAGACGCTGCAGGATGCCGTCGGGGCGTGTCGTGCTGGCGTCGACACCCTTCGTGAGATGCTCCTTCAGAGGCGGTGCGGGGCTCTTCTTCCGCCAATCGCGTGCCTTTGTTTCGGCGACGGTCGCGCAGGCGGGGAGCCGACTGATGTCAACGGCATACTTGAAGAACTCGCGTTCATGCCCGGCCCATTGCCGAAGCGGCGAGCCATCGAACAGTTCATCAAGTTCAGGCGGTTCCTGAATCGTCTGTCCCGTGCTCCAGTCCTCACGGAGATTGTCTTTCCAAAGGCCATCACAGGGATTCCGGCAGAAGAAATGGACCGGCGTCACCTGGCAAAGCTTCT
>JAFYIW010000380.1 GCA_017538465.1 Victivallales bacterium | reverse complement strand
GTCCTGCGTGAACTTCTCGCAGCCGCACTTCGGGCATTTTGCGGGTGTTTCGCGCGCCACCACAATCTCTCCGCACTTGTCGCAGTAGTAGGCGGGAATCCGATGCCCCCACCAGAGCTGACGGGAGATGCACCAGTCCTTGATGTTCTCCATCCAGTGGAGGTAGGTCTTGACCCAGCGGTCCGGGTGGAACTTGATCTTGCCGGAGGTGACCGCCTCGATGGCGGGCTTCGCCAGCACGTCCATCTTCACGAACCACTGGTCGGAGAGGCGCGGCTCCACGGGCACGCCGCCACGCTCGGAGTAGCCGACCTGGTGGACGTAGTCCTCGGTTTTCACCAGCAGACCCTGCTCCTCGAGTTTCTCGACGACGAGGCGGCGGGCGACATTGCGGTCCAGCCCGTCGAAGTCGGGCCCCGCGGCGGCGTTCATCGTGCCGTCGTCGTTCATGATGTTGGGCATCTCGAGGTTGTGGCGCAGGCCCACCTCGTAGTCGTTGGGGTCGTGGGCGGGAGTGATCTTCACCGCGCCTGTTCCGAAGTCCTTCTCGACATATTCGTCCGCAATCAGGGGGATTTGGCGGTCGGTGAGGGGCAGCAGAAGCATCTTGCCGACCTCGCCGGTGTAGCGTTCGTCCGTGGGGTTGACCGCGACGGCGGTGTCGCCCATGATGGTCTCGGGACGGGTGGTGGCGACAATCACGCAGCCGGTGCCGTCCGCGTAGGGATATTTGATGTGCCAGAGGTGTCCGCTCTCCTGGCGGTAGATGACCTCCTCGTCCGAGAGCGCCGTGCGGGATTTGGGGCACCAGTTGATGATGCGGTGTCCTTTGTAGATGAGCCCGTCGTTGTAGAGGCGGATGAAGACCTCCTGAACGGCGTTGGAGAGTCCCTCGTCGAAGGTGAAGCGCTCGCGCGCCCAGTCGCAGGCGGTACCGATGGTGCGCAGCTGCTGGATGATCTTGCCGCCGTACTGCTCCTTCCACTTCCAGACTTCTTCCAGGAACTTCTCGCGTCCGAGGTCATAGCGGGTGAGGTTCTTCTCCTTCTTGAGGAAAGCCTCGACTTTCGCCTGGGTGGCGATGCCGGCGTGGTCCATGCCAGGCACCCAGCAGACCTCGCGGCCGCGCATCTTCTCGAAGCGGATTAGGATGTCCTGCAAGGTGTTGTTGAGGACATGACCGAGCGTGAGGATGCCAGTGACATTCGGTGGCGGAATGACGATGGAATAGGGCTTCTTGGGGCTCGTGACGTCACCGTGGAAATAACCACGCTTTTCCCAGGTCTGGTACCATTTCCCCTCGACTTCCGAGGGGGTGTAAGCTTTTGCAAGAATTTCGTCGCTCATGATGTTGGGTGATTTAGGCAGTGCCTATTTTTCATTATATAAAAGAAAACAATACAATTTAAATCCTAAAATGCATCCTGCCCGACACCAGACCGCAAAATCACCGATATTTTGGGAACTATATCGTTAAGTTGGACAACCGGTGATGATGACATGGGAGGGCCGCGCTCCCACATCGCCAACAACGATTGTTTAACTTAACGGTATAATTCCCATATTTGGGATTTATCTAGCCGAACTAGCCGTCCAGTCTATCGTTAGAGTTTCCCTTTGTCGGGGTCGTGGTCGCCTAGGAAACGCCGGTCAAGCAGATGCGCCAGGCGCAGGTCGCCCATCGAATGTCGCATGGCCTCGTGGATGTCCGGGAAACGCTCCTGAAGATGTTTGAGCAACTCGCCGACGAAATGGCGGTCGCCGTCGCGCAACGCCCTCTCATAGGGGCAGGAACGGATTTTGGGGAAACCGAAAAGCTGTGCGACGGCGTGGATTTCAGGTTTGCGGCAGCCCCATAGAGGACGAATCAAACGAGCCTTGCCACCGTCGGCGGCGACATTGGGCCCCATGGTCTTGAGGCCACCGCCACGGAAGAGGGCGATGAGGAAGCTGGCGCAGAGGTCGTCGAGGTGCTGTCCGAGGGCTAGTTTGTTGCAGTGGAGTTCCTCCAGCAGTCCGTGGAGTTTCCCTCGACGGAGTCGGGAGCAGAGCGCACATGGCGCGTCACCGGCTTCCGTTTCTTTTAGAAGTTCTTGTATTCCATTGACTTTTAAATAATGCAAATTCCATCCGTGGTCGGTGCAGTAGCGTTGCAGAAGGTCGCTGCGGAAGCCGGGAAAGCCTAGGTCGATGGTGGCGGGGATGACCTCGATGCGGAAAGGCAGGCGTTTCTGAAGGGCGGCGAGCAAGTGCACCAGCATCAGCGAATCCTCGCCGCCAGAGACTCCCACGAGGATGCGGTCGCCCTCGGCGAAGAGTCCAAAGTCGGCGGAATCCCTGGCGACTTGTTGGAGAAGCTTGCGGAAAGGCGCGGTACGCCGTGGTGCTTCCCTAAGCCATTTCCCGAGGCTACGCATGATGTCGTTTGCCACCGTGGTTGGAGAATGCGAGGCATCGACGCATTGGTCCGCCTGATGGTAGAAGGGCTGGCGACTCTCGTAGCGTTTTCGGCGGATGTCGGCATCCTGGGCACTCCAAAGCGGACGGTCGGCGATGTCGCCGGAACCGAGGCGTGCTTCGATGACCTCCAGTGGCACATCCAGAAAGACGACCTTGCCGCTGTTTTTCATCAATTCAAGATTGCCAGGGCTGGCTGGCGCGCCGCCGCCCGTCGAAATCACGGAGAAGTCGCATTCCTTCGCAAGTTTGGCAAGGAGTTGTTGTTCTGCCCTGCGGAAGGATGGCTCGCCTTGAGTGCGGATGAACTCTCCAGCGGTCACGCCGTCATGTTCCTGGGCAAAACGAACATCCATATCCACAAATGGACGCTTCAGGCGGCGGGACAATAGCTTGCCGATGCGGCTCTTGCCGCTGCCCATGAAGCCGATGAGATAAAGATTCTGTGACATTTTTCGTGAAAAATCAAGTCATGAACAATTCATGAAGATGCCAAGGGCCCCTAGCAGATTGAATAAAGCATGGACGCCAATGCAGGTGAAGATGTCCTGCTTGTATCGGAAATAGCACAATGTCAGTGCGAAGACGGTCAGTCCGGGAATGCCCCAGGCGACGCCATGAAAAATGGCGAAAATCAATGAAACAAAGAGGTTGGCAATGAAGGATGAGCCGAGCAATCTCGGCAGGGCCAAACGAAAGAGGATTTCCTCGTAAATGGGAGTGAAGATGACGAGATCGATGAAAATCAGAACAAGCGAAGGCACGTCAGGGTTGTCGAGAAGGGTGACGAATGGATTGGAGGTTTTCGGGTCAATGTGAAAGAGGCAAGTGACCGCCAGGTTGATGAGCAAGACAACGATGACGAGCAGAATGGCCACCAGAACGATGGTTAGAATTCGCTGGGCGGCACCGCAATGCGCGGTCGGAATTAATTCCGACCATTGGATGCCTGTTTTCTTGTGGCCGATGGCATATCCGGCAACGATGGCCAGAGAGCAGATTGCGGAACAAAGAATGCCCGGGACGAGGTACAATGAGTTGTTGGGCAATAACGCAAGGAATAGGGAAAGGCCCATCACGTTCAGGATCATCCCGACGATTCCCAGCAGCAAGGCCCCCAAATCACATTTCTGCAACAGGGAGCGATGACGGGCAGAAACCATGACGGGGGGACTTTCCGTAGAGGAGGGCGCAATCTCCAATTCGTTTTCGCCTTTTGGCGAATCAATGCGGGAATCTTCTTCCATGATTTCTATCTCGCTGGAGAAGTGAATTTGATTTGCCCGACAGCTAGACGAGTGTTTTCAAGTTTTCCGTATTTACAGGCATAAGCGCCGGAAGAAGATGCCCGTCAATGGTCATTTTTGTCTGGTTTCATTTGCAACTGGCCACTAGGAATTTAACCTCTTCTCCATCACGTAGTCGTCCATGAAGAATCCGTTGCCGATGTCGTTCTTGACGGACTCCACGGTGCGGAAGCCATTGCGCAGGTATGCGCGGATGGCTTTCTCGTTGTGTTTGTTGACGTTGAGACGGAGGAACTGGGCGCCCATTTGACGAGCCGCCAGCGCGGCATGCCGGAGCAACGCCGAGCCATGTCCCTGTCCCTGGAATTTCTCCAGCAGATAGCACTTGTGGAGCTTGACGGTGTCGGGTTGACCATCATAGCGTCCGTAGGAAATGAATCCGGCGTCTTCGCCATTCAGGGAGAGCACCTCGAAGTAGATTCCCTCGTCGAACTCGCGTTCCATTACCTCAGGCGCATACATCATCTTCATCATGTAAGTAATCTGCTCTGGCGAGAGGATGGGCCGGAAGGTCGGTGGCCACACTGAGTTGGCGATGTCGCGCACCGCCTGAAGTTCGGCGTGCCTCAAAAGAAGTCGAAAATGGTGTTCCATGGCAGTCTTGGGAAGGGAATAGAGCAAATATAATACCGGAAAAAGAAGAGGTTATTCAAGAAAGACAATGACGCGAAGCTCCGGTCGGCAGTTTTTGTGGCATGGGGACGGGCATATATGGCATCAAGACGATTGGAGGTCTTTTTCTGGTGAGCCCCGATAGTTCACGGATTCGCCTTTATATTTATGGTTGGTCGAAGAGTTGTCGAAAAATATATGGATTCATCTCTGGAACATCAGAATTCCTCCGCCATGGCTGTGCCGGCGGCCTGGCCGAGTGTCGCCGAGCTTCTGGCACACAGCCGTCTGCTGCGCGCGGCGACTTCGGGAGGCACGGCGAACATCTATGTCTATGAAACGGGCGGGAGGAAGTATCTGGTCAAGTCCTTCGCCAAGCATAATTTCCTTATGCGGTGGTTGTTCGGTGGAAAAACCATCCGTAATGAATGGCGTATTCTCCAGACGTTGGCGGCGGCGGGCGTCCAGGAAGTGCCCACGGCACATGCACTTCTGGAAGGGAACACCTTGGTGATGGAGTTCATTGACGGGAGGCAATTGCAGGGCGGCAAGCATTACGGGCGGGAGTCCATGCCGCCGCAGATTTTCTTCGAACGATTGCGCGTCATGCTCCGGAAATGTCATCAGCTCGGTTTTGCGCATGGAGATTTCCGACGGGCAAACATCCTGATTCGAAAGGATGGCCGGCCGTGTGTCATTGATTGGGCCACTGCGAGCTTTTGTCCTGACGGCACTTCAAAATGGCATTTTCTGCGCCGTGGCGTGAATGGCCAGCAGCGCAGGTCGGACTGTTATTCTCTGGTCAAGATTCTGGAGGACTACTATCCGGAGATGATTTCGGAAGAGGAGCGCAGAGCGGCCCGGCCAGGTTGGTTGCTACGCATGGGGCATTTTCTGCGCCGCAATCTCTACCGCCATGGCATCAAGGAGTGGATGGGCCGTGCGCGCCATGGCAAACAACGTCAGAAGAATCTCAACCGCTGAGGCCATGAAGAGGAGGCGAACATGACGGCAAGCAAACTTCACGTCATTCTCAACACGCATATTGACCCAGTCTGGCTATGGAGCCGTCGTTCCGGACGCAACGCATGGCTGAATTCCCTGACCAGCACTGTGGCGATGCTACGCGAGTGCCCCGATTTGAAATTTGTCTGTTCGGCCTCATCGCTGTATCGTTGGGTGGAGGAGTGCGCACCGGCTCTGTTCCAGGAAATCCAGTCGTTGGTGGCGGCGGGACGCTGGGAGATTGTGGGGGGATGGGAAGTGCAGTCTGACGTCATTTTGGCGCGTCTGGAGCCATTGCTGCGTCAGGGCAGGGTGGGCAAGGAGTATTTCCGCAGACGTTTTGGCGTGGAGGTCAGGATTGGCTATAACGTGGACGCTTTTGGACACACGGCGGGGCTGCCGCAGATTCTGAACGCCACGGGCTTCACCCACTACTGTTTCATGCGTCCGCAGATGCCCCCTTCCACACCAGTGTTCCTATGGAGAGGTCCGGGCGGCAGTGCCGTGACTGCCCTGAACATCAGGACGGGCTACGGCATCGACTATGCGATGGGCGAAGATGGCTTCTACCGCTATTTGGATGACTTTCTGGAGAAGGGAAAGGGCGAACAGGCGCTTTTCTTCGGAGTCGGAGACCATGGCGGCGGCATCTACCGCAGGCATCTGGAGTGGTTCCGCGCGGCCTTGGCAAAGGGCTATCCGCTGCGGTTCAGCACTCTCGGGGAATATTTCCAGTTGTTTGAGGGAGTGGAATTGCCGGTGGTCGAGGGCGAACTCGGCCCCTTCTTCCGTGGATGCTATAGCGCGAACCACATGGTCAAAGAGGGGGTGGCGCGGGCCAGCCGGCGGTTGCTGGCTGCCGAAAAGCTTGGTGTTTCTGAAAATGAGCTGGCCGCCGCCTGGCGGGAATTGCTGTTTCAGCATTTCCACGACATCCTGCCTGGCACGTGCGTGCGAAATGCATACGAGAAGGATGTTTTTCCGGGACTGGGAGCAGTCAGCCACCACGCAGACGCCTGCATTGACCGGGCATTGGCGCAACGCGCCAGCGGGCACGATACACAATTCATGGAGCAAGGCGGCATCCAGATCTGGAATCCCCATCCCTGCCGGCACCAGACCATCGTCTCCGTGGACGGCTTCTCGGATCCCAACGCCACAGGAGTGGATTTCGATTCATACGTGACAGAGGACGGAACGGCCTATCCTATTCAATATCTCCCGCCGCCTACGACCTTTGGCCCCTGTGGACACCCTTGGCAACGTTTCACCGCAGTGATTCCCGTTCCCGCCGGAGCGGAATGTTATCTGGCTTTGGCGCATACGGGAAAGAACTATCCCAAAGCGGGATTCCATCGTCTTAATAAAATACAGAAAATAATATCTTTGCCAGTATATTATGATAATACTAGAACATGGGGGTTCGAACTGAGGAGCTTTGATGACCTGCAAGGTCATGCCGAATGCGTGAAAGTGGAGGAGTTTCAGGATGGTCCAGTCTGCGCCATTCTGCGCAGTCATTGGCGGTGGCGCAACTCCACCGTGCGCATTGATTTGGCGGAATATGCCGGCGTGCCTGAAATCGGCATTCAAATCCGTCTGGATTGGCATGAGCCGCGCTGTGCGCTGAAACTCGCCTTCGCGCATGGTCTGGATCATCCGGAGTTCGCCGTTGGCGAGGCTGGCGCGATAGTCAGGAAACTGACTGCACCCAGTTATGCAGATGCCGACAGCCGTTTTTGCACCTGGGAGCAGGGGCGACTGGAGACCTTCTGGCCGCAGAGCACAGAGTCCGTGTTTGTGGACTGGTGCGCGGCGCGGGATGCGCATGGTCTGGCAGCGGTTTTTGCGCCGGACTTGCACAGCTGTGACCACGCCTGGAATCAGTTGCGCGTC
>JAFYIW010000379.1 GCA_017538465.1 Victivallales bacterium | reverse complement strand
TGCTTGACCAGCCCGGAGTCGATGACGATGCGCACGCCGGGGATGGTCAGACTGGTTTCGGCGATGTTGGTGGCCAGAATCACCTTACGGCGGGGCGCGGGGTTCATCACCGCACGCTGCGCTTCGGGAGGGAGGTCGCCGTAGAGCGGGAGGATTTCCAGTGGCTCAGGATACTTGTGATGGCGGAGTTCCTCTTCGCAACGGCGGATTTCGCCGACGCCCGGGAGAAAAACCAGCACGTCGCCCGGCTGCGTGGAAATGGCCTCTCGCAAGGTCTCAGCCACGGCGGGAAAGAGATTCGGCAGGTCGGTTCGCCGGATGTAGGAGATTTCCACCGGGTGGAGCCGTCCTTCGGAGACGAGGACGGGACAGTGCCCGAGGTATTGCGCGACCGCCTCCGCGTCCAGCGTGGCGCTCATCACCACCAGTTTGAGGTCGGGACGGTGTCTCTGCTGGAGTTCACGGGCCATCGCCAGCCCAAGATCGGCATTGAGGCTGCGCTCGTGGAATTCGTCAAAGACAATGGCGCCGTAACTTGACAATTCGTCGGGATTCAACAGCATCCGCGTGAGAATCCCCTCGGTGACGAAAAGCAATCGGGTCTGCGCGGAGACCGCGCGGTCGAAGCGCGTGACGAAGCCGACCGTTTCGCCGAGCTTTCCTCCGAGTTCCCAGGCTATGCGCTCCGCCAGCATCCGCGCGGCCAGCCGCCGTGGCTGGAGCACGAGCGCTTTTCGTTCAGACGGCAATTCCGATAATAGCCACTGCGGAATTTGCGTGGACTTGCCGGAGCCCGTCGGCGCAGTCACCACGCAGGCGTTGCCAGACCGCAAGATGGCGCGGAATTTCGCCTGAATATCGTAGATGGGAAGGGGAAAAGTCAAAAGTCTGAAGTCAAAAGTCTAAAGTTTAGAGCCGGAAAACTAGGGAGTTGGCAGAGAGGAACTTTCAACTTTACTCTTTCGACTTTAAACTTTCAATGATATCAAGGGTCTGGGCGATGGCGCCACGATTCTTTTCGACGGTGGCGCGGGCACGGGTGCCGAGCTCGGTCCGAAGGGTGTCGTTTTCGGCAAGTCGAAGCAATGTGGGGAGAAGCTCGGCGTTGCTGGCAAAGGCGATGACAGCCTGCTCGGATTGAAAAATCGCGTCCACCTGTCGGAAATTCTCGACATGCGGGCCGTAGATGACAGCCTTGCCAAAAATAGCTGGCTCAATCATGTTATGGCCGCCATTCTGCCCATCCAGGCTTTTTCCTACAAAGCAGATGTCAGAAGCCTGGTAGTAGTTCATCAATTGCCCCGTAGTGTTCACCAACAGCACATCGGCAGTGCCCGCCGACGCTGGAGTGAAACCCTCCACAGGCTGGACGGATTGCCAGGATAATTTCCGCGAGTTGAGGATCTTCACGACGGCGGCCGCCCGCTCGACATGTCGTGGCACCAATACCATTCGCCATTCCGGATGGGCTTGACGCAAGCCCAAATATGCATCGCAGATGACCTCTTCTTCGCCTTCATGCGTGCTTCCCACGCAGAAATACGGATGCTTTGCTTGACCAAACGCCTCGGTCAGGGGAGTGGTGACATCTGTGCCAGTTCGGTCGGGCACTTGGTCGAACTTGACCGTCCCCACCGTGTGGATGCGCTTGTCGGGACCGATGACCCGCTCCAACCGCGCCTGGTCCTCTGGTGTCTGCATGCACAATGCGCTGAAAGAGCGGAAGATTTTTCGGAAGAAGAAACCCCAGCGGGCATAGCCCATGCTGGATTTGTCCGAAAGCCGCCCATTGACCAGCACGACGGGAATGCCCCTCCGATGGGCTTGCAGAATCAAATGCGGCCAGATCTCGACTTCGAGAATGGCCAGCATTCGGGGATGCACGAGGTTCAGGGTGTGCCAGACCATCCAGCAGATGTCCAGCGGACAATAGATGGCCACTACGTCGGGCGGGAGTTTCTTCGTGGCGGTGGCAAAGCCTGTCGCAGTCCCGCAGGAAAAGACGATTTCGACTTTCGGGTCGCGTGCCCGCCAGGCCTGGATGAACGAAAGCGCCTCGACGGCCTCGCCGACACTCACGGCGTGGATCCAAACGGGTGCCTTGAGCGCCTTGAGGCGTGCTTTGATCTCGGCGGGAAAAATGCCGAAACGCTCCCAGAAGTCCTTCGTGAGACCGCCGCGCCGGATGCAGTGCACGGCGTAGAAGGGCAGGTAGAGCAGGACGATCAGCGGAAATAGAATGGTGTAGAGAATCAGCATGGCTGGAGATTCACCATGGAAGCAATTTGGTCATCATGTCATAATATAGAGCCTTGCGGTCTGCCAACCCTGGAAATACCAAGCCTTTTTCTCTGTGGAGCCTTGAATTACTTTCCAATGGCATTATTTTAAAAGCCATTCCCATTTCGGGTGCCCGTAGCTCAATTGGATAGAGCGTCTGCCTCCGGAGCAGAAGGTTACAGGTTCAAGCCCTGCCGGGCATACCAGGGAAAGTCAAATTCTTTTTCCAGGGGGGGCAAGTGCCTCCCCCTTTTTTTTGCCGGGTATTTGTGATTCTAGACGCTACATTATTGAAAATTACTTGGCAACCGAGTCGTTTCACAAAACCATAGCTATGAAAAAGCACCTGCTGTTGTTGTGGAGTCTTTGCGCGTTGACGTTGCTGGCCGGATGCCGGACGGCGATTCATGAATGCCCCTGGGAGTGTTGCGAGATGCCGTCCGAGGCGGAGGAGTGCCCAAACGAAGAGGAATGCCTGCCGCGTCCCGGCGACCCGGAGTGGTTCCCCATCATCGCGTGGGGGACCAACCAGGCCTGGCTGCCCGGCATCGGCCAGAGCTTCTACGACGAGATGGCCGAGTGCGGCATCACCGTCGGCGGCTTCGCCTGCGGCGGCATCGAGGAGCTGGATAGGATCGCGAAGGCCGGAATGGTGGCATACGTCTATGACGGAGACCTGGTAAGCAGCTTCTGGACGCCCGACGACCCCCACGACTGGGCCGCACTTGCGCAGAATCTGGTGGACAAGTATGGCGACCACCCCGCAACCTACGGCTATTGGCTGCAGGACGAGCCGGACACCAAACGCTTCGCCATGCTCAATGCGGCATATCAGGAACTGCGCCGACGCGACCCTGACCACGACCTCTACATCAATCTCTTGCCCGACTACGCCAGCCCCGCACAGCTCGGCGCTCCAGACTACGAGACCTACGTCGAGCAATTTCTCAATGAATTCCATCCCTACTGGCTGGGCTTCGACTACTATGCGCTCTTCGAAGGCGACGAGCCGCTGCGCAACTCCTACTGGCAGAATCTGGCGGTGGTGCGCGAGGCCGCGCTGCGCCACGGCGTGTATTTCCAATACTGCACGCTGGCGGTCGGGCATCTGCCCTATCGGTGCCCCAGCGAAGACGACCTTTTCTTCGAGGTCTTCTCCGGGCTGACCTACGGCGCAAAGGGCATCGCCTATTTCTGCTATTTCACCCCGCAGCTGGGCAACTACCGCAATGCGCCCATCGATGTCTGGGGAAACAAGACCGAAATTTGGTATTACATGCGTCGCGTGAACAACGCGGTGCGGTGTCTGGCGCCTGTTTACAACCACCTGGAGTCCACGGCGGTGTATCACATCATGACGGGCGAGCGCAAGCCACGCGAGGATGCCCCTGGCGAGGAGAGCCTCATCACCGGGCTGGACGGAAATCCCAATGCGAATTTGGCCATCGGCGAGTTCCGTCATCGCGAAACCGGCGAGACCTACGTGATGGTGCTCAACAAGGATCTCAAGAAATCGCTCTCCATCCGAGGACTGCAATGGCGCAAGTCCCCCGCGAAGCTCGAGGTGGTCTCCCAGGCGCGCCCCAATGTCTTCCAGCGTTTCGCTGGCGAGGGCGACTGGCTGGCCCCCGGCCATGCGGCACTGCTGCGGGTGACGTGGGAAGAATCGACTGCGGATTGATTGAAGTCAAAGGCTGTGTTCCCCGTGAGGACACCTAATTAAAGCGTTTCAGCGGCGAAGCGGCAGGCGCACGGAGTGCGCAACCATGCGTAACCGCCTGCAAGTGCCCGTAGGGCGCGCAGCTGGCGGACGAGGAGTCCCCTGAATGATTGCGCCCGCAAGGGTGCGATACCCCTTCGGGTAAAGTCAAAACTTAAACTTAGAATTCTGCCGTGAGGTGCCCTCATGGGGAACATGGCGAAATCAAAATACCACTATGCGAAAACCATCCAGACGCAAGCCAAAGACACTTCTGGGCATCATCGGCGCATTGCTGATGGCTTTGCTGTTTTACCTCGTGCAGGGGAAAACCGGCAATGCCGAGTCAGCCAAGAAAAACTCGGGGAAGTCCTCGTCAGCGGTGTCCTCTTCGGTGACCGCCCCCGCGCCGGCCGCTTCGACAGAAGCGTCCAACCCCAGTGCGTCTAAGGGGAAGTCCGCTCCCGCGTCGTCGGCCTCCCAAACGCAGGTGCGGTCAGACCATCGTCGTTCCCGGTGGCACCAGTCCAACCTCCAGCGCCACTGGGAGAAGCACCGCGCGGAGTTCCCGGAATATCACTCCGCAGAGGAATACGGCGAAGGAACGGTGGATTTTGTGGACAACCCGCCCGAGGGAACCCTGCGCAAGACCACCGCCGAGGGAGACCAGATGTTCTATCATCCGCCCAGCAACCGCTTTGCCGTGGTGACGGCAGACGGCAACATCAAGACCTGCTTCAAGCCCGACCAGGGCATGCGCTATTGGAACCGACAATGACCACCGAAGCCCTCAAACACCCATGCCCCTGCTGTGGACGCCTCGTGGATGGCGCCGCCGGGGACTATACAATTTGCCCGCATTGCGCCTGGGAGGATGACCCCGTGCAGGCGAAAGACCCCGCTTTCCCAGGGGGAGCGAACCCGCTTTCCCTGGAGGAGGCTCGCCGTATTTGGGCGGCTGACCATCCCCGGCTGCTGGTCAAACGCCGCCGCTTTGGCCGGGGGCGCTCCTGAATATAGCGAAGAGGCTCCCTGTCTAGGGATTATTGGACGTTCAGTCCCAGGACATCCGCAAGAATCTGGAAGTCCCGCCGATGGTCTCCGTACGTGATGACGATATGCTCGCGGGAGACGTGGCGGATGAAGTGCCCCAGGTCGTCCAGCCGTAGCAATGCGCTGGATTCGCAATGCGGCATTCCAGGATGGCGCGTGCTTTCCAGGATTTCCCCGTGGACAATCAGGAAGTCTTTGCCATTGAAATGGATTTCGATTCCAGTGAACTCGGTGTTCGGGGCGAGGTCGCTGTCCACGCCGACGCCACGCCCATCGCGCTTGAGTTCGTAGGTGCCGCCCCAGTCCGTTAGGCGGGCTTTGCCACTTGGAGCCATCTCGGGGGGAACCACGCCGACATAGCCACAGTGCGCCAGCCGGGCGAGATTGCCTTGCATGGAGGCATACTTTTTGTCAGCCGCCAGACGGTCGCCGAAGTGCT
>JAFYIW010000043.1 GCA_017538465.1 Victivallales bacterium | reverse complement strand
TGAAACACTACGTCGGACGAGAGTCCCCGCTCTACTTTGCCAAACGGCTTACCGAATACTGCGGCGGAGCGCAAATCTACCTCAAGCGCGAGGACCTCAACCATACTGGCGCGCACAAGGTCAACAACACGCTTGGACAAGTCCTGCTTGCCCGCCGCATGGGCTGCAAGCGCCTCATCGCCGAGACCGGTGCGGGAATGCACGGCGTGGCCACGGCGACGATGGCCGCGCTCTTCGGGATGCCCTGCGAGGTCTATATGGGGGCGGTCGATGTCGCCCGTCAGGCACCGAATGTCGAGCGCATGGAATGCCTGGGCACCACCGTTCGCTCCATCACCGAGGGCTCCGCCACCCTCAAGGATGCCATGAACGCCGCCATCCGCGAATGGACCGCCACTGCGCCGGAGACCTTCTATGTCATCGGAACGGTGGCTGGGCCTTATCCCTATCCAATGATGGTCAAGGACTTCCAATCGGTGATTGGCCACGAGGCGCGTCGACAGTGTCTGGAACAGGCAGGGAAACTTCCCGACGAGGTGATTGCCTGCGTGGGCGGCGGCTCCAATGCGATGGGCATCTTCGCTGGCTTCGAGAACGACCCCAGTGTGCGGCTCACTGGCGTGGAGGCTGGCGGCGAAGGCGTTGCGACTGGCAATCACGCCGCCTCCATCAACGGCGGACAAGTCGGCGTGCTCCACGGGGCCAAGACCTATCTGCTACAACGCCCCGATGGTCAGGTCACGCCCACTTACTCCGTCTCCGCAGGACTGGACTACCCCGGCGTCGGACCCGAACACGCCTACTGGGCGGACCTCGGAAAAGCCCACTACGAGGTCATCAATGACGACGAGGCGATCCATGCCTTCGACATGCTTTGCCGTCTGGAGGGCATCATTCCCGCCCTGGAGAGCTCCCACGCCGTCGCCCAGGCGCTGAAATCCGCTCCGCTCCGTCCGAAAAGCGATGTCATTATCGTGAATCTCTCTGGCCGCGGCGACAAGGACATGGAGAACATCCGCGAGTGGAAGAAGGAGCACAAGTAGCCTTCGAACTTCCCTCTTCCTTGTCCCAATTGTTCCATTTGTCCCAACTTCCTTTAGAAATCCCATGAATCGAATCGAATCCATCTTCCAGCAATGCCGTGCGGAAAATCGTGCCGCGCTCATCATCTTCGCCGAAGCAGGCTACCCCAATCTCGCCCAAAGCGAACAGGATATCGATACCGCCATCGAAAATGGCGCGGACATCATCGAGCTGGGCATCCCGTTCTCCGACCCCATGGCCGACGGTCCGACCATCTCCGCAGCAGGGCAGACCGCCATCGAAAATGGGGCGAACCTCGTCAACATCCTTGAAATGGCCGAGCGAATTCGCAAAAGGCATCCCCAAACAGGTATGATTCTCTTCAGCTACTTCAATGTGATGTATAACTACGGTCTGGAGAAGCTCTGCGCAAAACTCCAGGAAATCGGCTTGGACGGCATCCTCGCCGTGGACCTCCCCCTGGAAGAGCGCGACGAGTTGCTCACGCCCTGCCGTTCCCATGGGCTTCATCTGATTCCGCTGGTCTCTCCCGCGACCTCGCCAGAACGTGCCAAAGCCATCGTGGGGGACATCACGGGCTTTGTTTACTACGTGAGCGTGCGAGGCATCACTGGAGCACGAGCAAGCATGCCACCGGAACTCGCCCAAAAACTCAAGACAATTCGACAACTCTCGCCTGTGCCCGTCGTCGTCGGTTTCGGCATTGCCAGCCAGGAGGCCGCGCATACCGTGGCGACCTGCGCGGACGGCGTGGTCGTGGGGTCGGCCTTTGTTAATGCCTGTCACCAGCCAGGCCCGGCCGCTGCCCTAGTCCGCAACCTCCGCAAAGGTTGCCTGAGGTAATGGTGGCTTTCTATGGTGGCTTTCTGAACGATGCCTGTCACCGCTGATTCCCCGCCTTCCTTTGTTAATGCCTGTCACCAGCCAGGCCCGGCCGCTGCCCTAGTCCGCAATCTTCGCAAAGGTTACCTGAGGTAATGGTGGAACGATGTCTGTCACCGTTATTGGTCACCGTTATTGCCGCTATTGTGCGTCGTTTCAGCAGCAGAAGATGGGGCATCATCTATAACTCGTTGACACTCTCCATTATTCCGCTTTTCGATCTGGAGAATTACAACGTTGCCGATAGAGTTCTTCGACTATTCGTCGATGGTATGGCCGATAATAAAAACCATTCGCAAGGGCTTCTCGGATGGATAGGAAAAAGCAATCGCCACGACGAAGTTGCATAGTAATATGATCGTACTAATTGTCAAATGGAAGTAAGAAATATCACCCTCTGGAACAAATTCGTGTTGCCTTTATAGCAGGGTATGGTTGATATCGTAAGTTTTCCATTAGCAAAATGTTCCAATGTTTTGCTAATTCTTTAGCGTCCGATGTGATAGAGCCACTTGTCGCCAGAACACCATTAATGCTTGTGCGCATTTTCTTGGGTTTGCCTTGACGTTCCTCCCAAAGAAAGCGTTCGGTAGCACCATGTAGCCGTGCAATAACATCTTTTGATACCGCTATACGCCACCTCTTACATTGAATAAGCCAGATTTTCCGAGGTGCTTTGGCGATTAAGTCAACGCCTCCGTCTTCCCGGCCACTGCGCAAGCCATGATAGGTCACCTGATATCCTTGACTCTCAAAGAGATATCCAACATATCTCTCGTATTGCGCCCCATAGTCTTCCCTCGCCTGACTTTTTTCGCGATGTAATGTGGTCGGTAAATTCCCATATCGCAAATACCAGTTGAGTTTGAATTCAAGAGCCTCGATGTCCTCTTCTGGGATTTCACCGCCTGGGGTATTCATTTGTTCCCTGCCGTATCAACAAATTCAGGCCTTTACCTAGATTTTGGGATTGTATTCATTTGACACCGTTATGGCGTTTTCCCCAACTGGTCGCATAGGCTTGTCCACAAATGTCGAGTGCCCACAACGGATCGCCTTCGCAATCTAGCCCAAGATATTGCGCATAAGTGTATATTCCACGTTTCTTCAGGCGTCTTTGCAGCAGACGCAGTTCCGCATCCGTGCCGATGGCGTAGTGTCCGGAATAGTCCAGGCTGGCATGTGCGGCGATGATCGGTGCCCGTCCAGCCTGGCGTTCCATGAGACCCCGCTGCCATGCAAGGAACTCGCGGACGGTCTGCATCCTAAGAGCCTTCACGAGCGCCGCGCGGTCCACGATGGAGATGTCCTGGCATCCCGTCTGGAGTTCATGATAGGAGCAGTATTTCCAGTGGATTGGGTCGTCCCCGCACTTGTGATTGAGCGGATTCGCATCAATGTAGGAGATGACATTTCTGAAATGCCGCCCAGAGCAGATGTGCGTCGAGTGGAAGCGTTCCCGCCAGAAATGCCCGCGCCGTCCGACTTGGGCATTGTAGTGTCGCGCCATGCGACCAGCCAGCGAGTGCATCGCCTTGCTGACCATCGTGGCGTCGGAACCCACCTTGACCAGCAGATGAATGTGGTTCATCATGACGCAGTAGCCCAACACCAGAAGTTCGAACTTGGCGATGACCTCCCTGAGCAACGAGAGATAATGCTCGCGGGTTTCGGGCTTGCTGAACAGAAACTCCTGGAACTCGCACTGCTGGGTGATGTGCACATAACTGTCGCTCTGAAGATTGCGGGGACGGCGGGACATGATCTCCTCCTGGGATGACGGTGGTGGCCAACTTGATGGGCACGGGCTTCAACACGGCATTTACGAAACTATAATATTCGTATGATAAAATTTCGCTAAAACAACCTGATTCTGCGTAGAATCTTGAAAAATGCGATTCAATATGATTTCCTATAAAAACACAATCGTTTTGATAATTAAGCCTGAATTATATTCTATATCATGGCGTTTCTGCCTCGTGCCTGTCCCCGCCTTCTGCCTCGTGCCTGTCCCCGCCTTCTGCCTCGTGCCTGTCCCCGCCTTCTGCCTCGTGCCTGTCCCCGCCTTCTGCCTCGTGCCTGTCCCCGATGCGCCGATGTGCCACGGCATTGGGAACGGCATTCTGGTTTGCAATTGGAGTTTCTCGCATTACATTCTGGTTGTCTTGCCATTCATGCCGTTTGAGCCGTAGAAGATTAGCGTTATAAATGGCGTCTGCCACCTCATGAGAATTTCCGTTGTCATAGCCGCCTATCACGGTGAAAAATACATCGCCGCACAGTTGGAAAGTCTGGTCGCACAGGAAAGACTTCCCGATGAAATCTGGATTGGCGATGATTCCGATGACGATGCCACCGAGACGGCGGTGAAGGAAATCCTTCCAAAGTTATCTCCACAAGTAGAAGTACATTATCAGCGGAACAGGCCCCGTCGTGGTATTTTAGGAAATTTCCTCAACTTGGCGGAGCAGGCTTCAGGGGATTTGATTTTCTTCAGCGACCAGGACGATGTCTGGTTGCCGTCTAAAATTCGTCGTTTGGCGGGATTGATGGAGGAATTCCCTTTCATGCAGGTGGTTGGATGCAATAGCACGGTGGTGGATGAGCAGTTGAGGCCGACGGGGAAATACCTCTATGGGCATTTGCCACCTGGCACAGTGACTGAGATTGCGAAGCAGCCTGATTTTGCCAAAATCGTGTGGCCGCGCTTTGCCATCTATGGTCACAATATCTGCATGAGACGTTCTTTCCTGCCATTTTTCCAGCAAGTGCCAGTGGTTTCGTATGTCGGGCATGACATCTGGTTGACACAAGTCGCCGCAATGATGGGAGTGATGAAATTCGTGGACGAGCCGTTGACTTTATATCGTGTCCACGATAACAATTCCAGCGAGTTGACTCTTCAGACCCTGAATGAAAGTTGGCTACATCGAATGAAACAGACCTTCCGGTCACAGTCGGATTTGAATGCCACCATGGCCAACTTGGAGGCACTCCATCAATTTTGCCAACGGACTCCGGAAGTGCCAGAGGAAGCTTGCAAAATCTTGGAGCAGAGTTGGGAGTATTTCCGATTGCGGTTGCGGTTGCGGAGATTTTGGCGGCCATTCCGATGGCTGGCACTAACGCCACGGCTGCTCAAAGGATATTTCACCATCGGCAACGGCTGGCGTGCCTGTCTGCGGGATCAGGTCTTTTGAGTTTTCTAACATCTTGAAGTCCTTTTGGATCCACTTTTCTAGTCGGTGCCTGTCCCCGCCTGTCACCATCTGTTAGATCATACCCGTCACCATTCCACCGCCTTCCCAGTCGGTGCCTGTCCCCGGTTTTCTAGCGGGAAAATCGGTGCCTGTCCCCGCCTTCGTTACTTGTCAGTCGGTGCCTGTCCCCACCTTCGTTACTTGTCAGTCGGTGCCTGTCCCCACCTGTTCCGCCTGTTGATGGAGTGACCAACAGGGCATGGTTGACAAAACGCAAGCTTGTTAAGTGTTCTCTTTTTACTTCGCAAATAATGAAAAAGCAACTTCTTGCATTCATCGTCTTTGTTGTCACTTTTGTCGCGTCAGCGACCCAGACCATGCAATGGTATGATGGCCGTTCCTCGGGGGGCTGGGAGCTGGACAACGAGAACCCGCCGCCCGTCTATGATGCGGATGCGGAGGCGGTCACGTTGCAATGCGCCCCGCATGCGGAGGGCAAAAACAGCTGGCAGTGCTTTGCCTATCTCCGCCCTGAACCGCCCCTTTGGTCGCATCTGACCATCGAGGTTCGGAATTTGAGCGAGGTGCCGGCGGTGGTTCGCTTGAATGTCACCCAGAGCCAGGAGCGTTGTCCAGGCGCCTCCAGCTGGGAGAGTTGGACTAGCCGTCAGCGTCGCCCTTTGCCCCCTGACGGGGAATGGCATGAAGTCACTTTTGACTATGACGGTGGCTGGCATCAGCATGCCAAGTCCGATGACGAGGCGGTGCCGCCTTTTCAGCCGATTAATAAACTCGGCGTAGTCTTTTCGGAGATTCCTCCCGAAACCGCCGCGACATTCCAGGTTCGCTCCATCCGTCTCTGGGAGGATGAGACTCCCACCGCACTCGCCCCCGCCTTTGCGGAGTTCCTCGCCCAAACGGATACGCCACGACTTGCTGGAGCCATCATCGCCCTCCCGGAATTCCATGTCGCTTTCCCACAACGCCTTCCCCATGACCAACGTGCCTTCTTCGCGATTTCCGCCCCCATTGGAACACAACGTGATTGGACACTTCCGTTGAAATTTGACAGCGACGGACAGAATTGGACGATTCCCCCGCAGGAAGTCATGCTTCCCAAATGTCTTCCGACAGGCAATTATCGGGTTTGGTTACAATTGGGCGAAATCGCATCCGAACCTGCGGAAATAGCGGTGACAGGCATGGAAAAATGCGGTTTCCGGCAGGTGGAAGTTCATCGTCTGGGTTCGCCGGACGCTCCTCCGCGCATTTTCATTGACGGTCAGCCGCATTGCGGGCTGATGCGTGCCACCTTCACGCCAGGCCGTCTCGGGGTGCGTGCCTTTGCCGAGGCAGGCATTGACCTCTTCGGCTTCGACACAAATGTCTCCGAGGGCGGCTACGGCCTTTCCGTGATGACCGAGCGCACGCCAGGCGAGTTCGACTGGACGCAGTTCGAGCAGCGAATGCAGGAGGTCCTGGAGGTCGCGCCTGACGCGATGGTGATTCTTCGCCTCTATATGGGCACGCCCTCCTGGTGGGCACAGGAGCACCCTGGCGAATTGGTCTGTCAGCAGGACGAAACCGACAACACGATTCCGTATTTCTATCACCGCTTCCGTCAACCAGCCAGTTGGTCGTCCCTGCCGTGGCGTGAATTGATGGCGGAGCGCCTTCGGAACTTCATCGCCTACCTGGAGCAAACTCCCTACGCACGTCACGTGGCGGGCTTCGTGTTGGGCTGCGGCTCCGGGGAAGAGTGGATGCAGTGGGAGAACTACCAGACCTGGACCGACTACTCCGAGGCCTCCCTCAAGGCCTTCCGGCGTTGGCTTCATGCCAAATACGGCACCGACGCTGCACTTCAGGCGGCCTGGGGGCAACCGGAAGTCACGCTGGAGACCGCCACCATCCCTCCACGTAGTCTCCGCGACGAAATCAAAGAGCCGATGCAGCAACGCCAGCTGTATCTTCCAGACCAGCCGAACGCCCGCTGGATCACCGACTATGCACGGCATCTCTCCGAAGATGACGCAGAGGCCGTCGAAACCTTCGCCCATGCCCTCAAGGAAGCCTGCGGGGGAAAGCTGCTGGTAGGCTCCTTCTACGGCTATGCGATGGAGCTGGCTGGCCGCACCGTCGCCAACACCGGCCATCTGGACGCCGAACGGCTGATCGACTCCCCCGACCTGGACTTCTTCTGCAGTCCGACCAGCTACACTTTCCGACAGGTCGGCGGAAAGGGCACCGTCCTGCCAATGGGGGCGGATGCCAGCCTGCGGTTGCACGACAAGTTCTGGTTCGTCGAGATGGACGTGCGCACCTTCGCGACTCCTGAAAACGCTGGCTATGGACGGCCTGATACCGAAGAGGGCGATATCCTCCAGCAGGACAAGGAGGCGATCCGCTCGCTGTGCACTGGCCAGGCGCAATGGTGGTTCGACGTGGGGTGCATCCCCTACACCAACCCGGCGATGATGGCTGAAATCGCCCGACTGGTGAAGCTCTTCCAGGAGACCGTGCCGTCAGCTGCGGGACTTTGCGATTCCGTCGCCGAAATCGCCGTGGTGATTGACGAAAAAAGCCTCGGGCTGGTCTGCCCCAACGACTACAATGCCTACGACCTGCTTCGTGGCATCATGCCCGACCTGAATCGGCTGGGCACCACTGTCGAATACTACTTGGCCAGCGACCTGGAGCGCATCCCCGAGCGCATCCGACTGCTCGTCTTCCCATGCTCCTTCGCGCCGGATGTCCGCCAGAAGGCCGCCATTGAGCGTTTCAAAAATGATGGTCGGGTATTGCTCTTCCTCTACGGTCCCGCCATTGCGGACTCTGCTGAACCATCCGCCGCCATGACGGAGTTCACCGGTCTTCCGCTGGCCCTCAGGCCGGAAAGTGTCATTGCCCAGATGACGCTGGATGCCCCTGACGGAAAATATCTTCCAGAGGCCCTGCGCGGCAAGGTGATGGCCACCGATGGCTCCCGTCGCTATACGCCGTGCCCATACGTCCTAGCCGAGCCTGATGTCATAATCTTAGGGCATTATCCAGATGGCGGCGGGGCCTTGGCGGTGCGTGAATATGACCAATGGACCAGCGTCTATGCGGCGGTGCCAAAACTGCCTCGCGAGTTCCTGGAGGCATTGGTGAAACGCGCGAAAATCCATCGGTATGTGACAACCCCTGACCAGACATGGGCCGCTTCGGGGATGATTGGCATCAGTGTGGACGCCCCTGGCGTGCGCACCATCCAACTCCCGAAGACCGTCTGTCCTCCGACCGCCCTGCGCGATCCGCTCTCCGGCGAGGAGTTCCCCCTCGACGAGCAGAACTGCGCGCAGGTCGAATTCGCCGAGGGTGTCGCCCGGCTTCTGCTAATCCGCCGATAGCCCCTCGCCAAGAAGAGGGGCCCCGCAGGGGTGGCCGGTGCAAAAGCGTTTCCCCTAGACGACTTGTTTTTCGCCAAGAAAATTCGTATAATAAAAAAGCGACGTGTGCATTTCGCCATCCCATCAAAACAAGGGGAGATTGCCAATGAGGAAGTCTTTCACATTAATTGAATTGCTGGTGGTCATCGCGATTATTGCAATTCTTGCGTCCATGTTATTGCCGGCGCTTTCCAAGGCCCGCGAGAAGGCGAAGGCGACGGCTTGCCTGAGCAATGTCAAAGAGATGGTGCTGGCAAACGCGATATATCAGACGGAGTACAACGACTACAGCATCGCCAGCTTCATGCAGGTGGACAAGAACACCTGGTCCCAGTTCCCCTTCCAGCTTTTTCTGGTGCGCTATGAGAATGTCGCCCCCAAGGCCTTGGAATGCACCTCCTGCCCGGTCAAGTCGGCGCAGTTTCTGACCCGCGACGGCGACTACGACTGGGATACTCAAAGGAAGGTCTCATACGGCATTAACTTCGGCTCCTTTGGCCGCAACAGCAAAGGCAATGGCGACGCCACCAACGATTCGGAGCTGTTCCGCCAGTGGTTGCCCAATGAATTGTCCTCCATCGGCGGCAATCTGAGCAAATTGGTGTGGGTGATCGAGTCCACTCCGACCTCCATGTGCGACGAGGCGCTGGGCCGTGTCCGCAACGGCGGCAATTCCTGCATGGTCCAGCCCGGCGACGCCTATCCGGAACACATGACGGGAAACAGTTATTTCCCGACCCGCTTCCAGCACAGCGGCAAAGCCAACCTTGGGTTCACGGATGGGCACGCCGGCAGTTTCAAGCCGCTGGAGTGCCTCTCCTGGATCAACGGCCATTCCAGTCCCAACAACCACGTGGCGCGCTATTTCTGGTATCCGCGCTATGACAAGACCTCCAACGGTCTGGTGATGTACTATCCATACTGACCCCATCTTCAGGCCATTTTCCCCCCTGACGAACGCCGCGCATCTGCCCGCGGCGTTTTTACTGTTCCGTCCGCAGTCGATTGCGGAGCGAGTCCCATCATGACTTGGATCGCGTTTCTCCTGATCCTGATATCGGTGTTTCTGCACGCCGGCTGGAACCTGTTGCTCAAGGGACACAGGCCCTCGCTGGCCTTCTGCTTCCTGCTGAGCAGTTGTGCGCTGCTGTGCATGCTCCCCTTTTTCCTGCTGTGTCCTCTGCCATGGATGGGACTCTCGTGGGAAATCTGGGCATGCCTAGGCGGAAGCATCGTTGGGGAGCTCTTCTACACCGCCTCCCTGGCGAACGGCTATAGGCTTTTCGACTTCTCGCTCTTCTACCCGCTGGCGCGTGCCCTTCCCGTGGTGATGCTGGCCATCGGCTCGTTCTTCCTGCCGTTGGGGCGCGAGGCGCCCGGCGCCTGGGCGCTGGTCGGAATGGGCGTGCTCTTCTTTGGTTGCCTATGCATGGCCACGCATTCCAAAGGCAAAGACCATGCGCCCGCCCGCCCGGCCTGGCAGTTGTGGGGCTGGGTGCTGGCCGGCGCGACCGGAACCTGTCTCTACACTGGCTTTGACAACGGCGCCACCAATCTCATCAAGGACTCCGACATCATCGCCGACCTGGTTCGCGCCCATGGCGCCACGATGGGGGCGATCCTCCCGGCCTGCGCCTATTTTTTCCTGGTGGAGATTGGCCTGGTGGTCGGCAACGGCATTTTCGTACTGTGCATGCCGAAGGAGCGCAAGGCCTTCCGGGAGATCTGCGGCAAGGCCTGGACGCCGCTGGTGGCGGGGTTCTTCGACGCCCTCTGCTATAGCCTCGTGCTGATCGCCTACACCAAGGCCACCAACGCCTCGATGGTCTTCGCATTCCGGCAACTCGGTCTTCCGGTGGGCTTCCTGGCGGGCATCCTTTTTCTGCACGAGAAGGCCCTGCCGCGCAAAATTCTTGGGTTGACCTGCATTGTGGGCGGGCTGCTGATATCCGTGCTGTGACCGAAACGACGGTGGCAGTCCATGGCGAACAGGGTTCCGGGCAAGGCAAATTCCCAAAGCCATGCTACAGTATTGCCAGTTGCGCGACTCTCCGACGGAACGCACCGGACTTTCACGATGTTTTTTCCCCGTCACCGACCCCCAAAAACAGGACATCGACTTATGGCAGACATCAAGCAAGAAATCTTCGCCGACGGCATTGGACAGATTCATTTCGCGGGCGGCATGGTCCGCTTTGATTTGGTCACCCTGCAGCCCGCAGAAGAGGGCAAGGCCCCCACGCCGGAATCCCACACGCGTCTCATCCTGCCGCCGCAGGGCTTCCTCGCCGCCTTCAATTCCATGCAGCAGCTCATCGACAAGCTCGTCGAGGCCGGCGTGCTGAAGAAGAACAACTGATTTCAGGCCTCCCGAAGAAGATTGAGGCCGAATGTGATGTGCGTCTCGCGGGGCATTCCCTTCGAGGCGCACAATATTATTGATTGTTCGTCGTTTTATCGTTTTAGATTATATTATCCGCTTGACGCCATTGTCCAAGCGAGTCACTTCCCCAGAATCCAACGCCTGCCATGAAGAAAAACCTCCTTTTGCTCGCAATCTGCGTGTGCGCGCTGACCTCCGCGCGCGTTCGCGCGGAGAAAATCCAACTGACGCTTGAAAAGGCGAAGCAGATTGCTCTGGAGCAGAATCCCACCCTGGCCATCGCGCGGGCCAACATGGAGGCGGCCGCCGCGGCCGTCCAACAGGCGGAGGCGGCCTACTATCCGAGCGTGGACGTCTCCGGCGGCATAAGCCGCCTGCGGGACTATCCCACCGCGCGCCCCGTGCGTGACTGGGACAACACAACGCAGTATCGCACGGGAATCTCCATGGGGTGGCTGCTCTTTGACGGCGGCGCACGGCACTTTCGCCTCTCCACGGCCGAGATTGCGGAGGACACGGCCATCTCGGATTGCGACGACGCTCGCCGGCAGCTTCTCCAGCAGGTCGCCAATGCCTTCTACGTGGTGCTGCAGGCTCAGAACTCCATGGAGATCGCGCTGCAGGACGCGGAATTCAACCGCCAGCTGGAGAGCGACGCGCAGAAGCGCCAGGAGCTGGGCACCTCGAAACTCAGCGAAGTCCTGAACTTCCAGTATCAGGTGGGCTCGGCCGAGGTCAACTACATCCAGGCCCAGCGCACTTGGCGCAACGCCTGCGTGGCGCTGGGGCAGTTGCTGGTCATCCAGCAGGACTCGATTTGGGACTGCATCGAGCTGGTTCCCCCGGAGACGGACTTTGTGATGAACGGCGATATCGGCGAGCTGAATGACCTTCTGGCGTATGCGCACGCGCACCGCCCGGACTTGATCGGCGCGCAGAATGCGGTTCGCTCCGCAGAGGCGGCGATAGGGCTGGCGGAGGCGGAATGGGCTCCGCAGATCAGCGCCTTCTACGACCTCTATTTCCAGCGGAACCACAGCGCGCGCTTCAACCGCCACCACGACCGCGGCATCTCCTTCGGGGTGCAGGCCACCTGGAATCTCTTCAACGGCTTCGCGACGGAGGCGGCCGAGAAGGCGGCCAAGGCCCGGCTCGAGGCGGCCCAGAAGACTCTGAACAGTCTGGAGCTGGAAGTGGACGCGCGGGTTCGCGAGGCTTATCTCGTCGTGGAGAGTTCCCGCCTTGCCCTGCAGAAGCAGAATGAACTTCTGGAGATTGCCTCCAGAATCCGCGATTTGGTCAAGGAGGAGTATGACGGCGGCACCGCCACCATCACCCGCCTGAACGAGGTGCAGACCGACCTGACCAACACGGCGCTGGCGCGCTCCAACGCCTACGTGCAGGTGCTCATCAGCCTGGAGGCCCTGGGGGCCGCCACCGCCTTGAACCTGAACCCGCCGCCTGCGGAGTAGGCCGTCGGAGAGTCCGGAGGGTCATTCTTTCCTTAGAAGTCCGCGTACCCATGGCAGAGACACCCAGACAATTGAAGACCAATCGGCTGTTGTTTTGGCTCACATTGCTTCTTGTGGTCGCCATCCTCGGCGGCGCCGGCTATGGCGCGAAGTGGTACTCGGCGCGGCAGCAGGAACGGCAGAAAGCCGCGCAGGGCAGGCGGGATGATGCCGTCACGGTGAGCACGGCCATTGTCACGACGGCCGATCTGCAGACGATTCTGACCTTCAACGGCGACGTCGAGGCGTTGCAGACGGTCAAATTGCAGCCCAAGATTCCCGGCCGGCTTCTCAAGCTCGAGCTGGAGGACGGCACGCCGGTCGAGGAGGGCGTGGTGGTCCAGAAGGGGCAGCTGATCGGACAGCTGGACGACCGGGAGTATGTCGCGCAGCTGGACATCGCCAAGGCCGCGCTGGCCGCGGCGGAGGCCGCGCTGGCGGTCGCCAAGTCGGATTTGGAGGAGGAGAAGGCCAACTACGCCAGTTGCCGTGCGGCCACCGACAATGCCCAGGCGAACTACGACGACAAGGCGCGCGAGCAGAAGCGCATGGCCGGACTGGTTGCCAGCAACGCCGCGACCCAGCAGAGTCTGGACCAGGCGAACACCGCGTTGGCGCAGGCTTCGGCGCAGTTGAATCAGGCCACCGCGAATGTGCAGGGAGCCTTGGCGAAGATTGCTTCGGCGGAGGCGGACATCCAGCGAGCGGCCGCGGCCTTTGCCCAGGCGCAGGCGGGCCTGGAGACCGCCGAACTCAACTTGGCTGAAACGCGCATCTATTCGCCGATGCGCGGCGTCGTCAGCGAGAAGCTGGCGGATCCGGGCGCGATGCTCTCCAGTTCCACGCCGATTGTCACGATTGTCTCGATTGCGACCGTCAAGGTGGTGATCGCGGTGCCGGTGAACCATCTCTCCCGCGTGATTCCCGGCCAGACGCACGCCACGCTCACCACGCCGGCCCTGCCGGGGCGGGAAATCGACTGCGTGGTCGAGAAGATCTACCCCACGGTGGACACCGTCACCCGCACCGCGCAAGTCGAGTTCCGGGTGAAGAACGAGCGTGACGAGGCGTCGGGGGCCTTCGTTCTGCGGCCCGGCGTATATGCCAGCGTCGCGGTGTTGCTGGAGGAGCGCCGGGATGTCGTCGCCATTGATTTGTCGCTGCCGGTGCGCAATCTGGACCGGGAGCTGATGTTCGTCTGCCATGGCGACGTGGTGGAGGCGGTTCCCGTGAAACTGGGCACCACCTTCCGGGGGCTGGTGGAGGTCGAGGAAGGCCTTCAGCCGGGCGACGAGATCGTGGTGCAGGGTCAGCATCGCCTGACGGACGGCTCGAGGATTCATCGGGTGCAGTCCGAGGCCGCGTCGGAGAAATAGTATCTTACGGTCACAGGCGTAGCACATAAATGAAATTACCGGAATTCGGAGTCAGGCGGCCCGTCGCGACCAGCATGCTTTTCATCATGGTGCTGGTGCTGGGGGTGATATGCTTCAGCAAGCTGGGCGTTGACCTGACGCCGGAGATCGAGCCCACCCGCGTGACGGTCATGACGACGTGGGAGGGCGCCTCGGCGGAGGACGTGGAAAGCAAGGTCACCCGCGTGCTGGAGAAGCGGCTTGGCTCGGTCTCGAACCTGGATGAGATCCGCTCCACTACCCGCGAGGGCGTCTCCAGCATCTCCTGCACCTTCACTTGGGGAACCAACATCGACGAGGCCTCCAATGACGTGCGCTCCAAGGTCGATATGGCCAAGGACGCCTTGCCGGACGACGCGGACACGCCCACCATCTTCAAGTTCGACTCCGCGGACATGCCCATTCTGCTGATTGGCGTGACCGCCAAGGAGTCCATCGAGAAGCTGTATGACATCATTGACGACGAGGTCGCGCAGCCGCTCCAGCGCATCGAGGGCGTCGGCGCGGTGAACGCCTTCGGCGGGCTTCAGCGCCAGATCAACATCACCCTCTCGCGGGAGAAGCTGGCCGGCTATGGCCTGACCCTTGAGGACATCATGCGCGCCATCGCCAACGAGAACCGCACTCTGCCGGCGGGGTCGTTGAAGATCAGCCGCATGGAGTACACCATCCGGGTGCTGGGCGAATTCAACGACCCGATGCAGATTCAGGAGATTCCGGTGCTGCGCAATCAGGGGAGGCTGCTTCGCATCAAGGACTTCGCGGAAGTCAGCGACGGCTTCGAGGAGATTTCGCAGTATGTCGAGACCATGGGGCGCGACGGCATGATCATGATGGTGCAGAAACGCACCGGCGCCAACACGGTCAAGGTCTGCGCGGACGTGCTGGCGGAGCTGGAGAACCTCAAAAGGCAGATTCCGCAGGACATCGAGTTCTATGTCATCAACGACTCCTCCGACTTCATCAGCAACTCCATCACGAACGTGCGGGGGACCGTGCTGTGGGGCGGCCTTTTCGTCATCCTGGTGTCTTTCTTCTTCCTGCGGAGCATCCGCTCGTCGCTGGTGATTGCCCTGACCATCCCCTTCTCGCTGATCATCGCCTTCTGCTTCATGTATTTCATGGGCTGGACCATCAACATGATCAGCCTCTCGGCGCTCTCCATCGCGGTCGGCATGGTGGTGGACAACGCGATCGTGGTGCTGGAGAACATCACCACGCACATTTCACGCGGCGTGCGGGTGAAGGAGGCCGCCATGTTCGCGGCGGAGCGAAAGCTTGTAG
>JAFYIW010000378.1 GCA_017538465.1 Victivallales bacterium | reverse complement strand
GGACAGGACCTGTCTCCCGGCAGCAGGCGATTTCAATAGTGACATCATAGGTGCAGGCGGCCTGGTTCACTTCGGCGAAGATACGCGTGTCATCCACCAGGTCGTCCGTACCGAAGGTCAGGCGGTTTTCACCCGCACGGTTGAAGAAACTGCACAGCGGAAAGCCGCTCTGGGCCCCGCAGCGGAGCTCGAAAGTCCACGAGAGCCGGTTGCAGACGCCCTCCGTCTTCGGCAGCCAATACTGCTGGACATCCACCAGCGGGACGGAGAATTTCACCGTACAGAGTCCTCGCCTACCCGGCAATGGCAACTCGAAACGTTCGCGGTCGCCTTGGAATTCCAATGGAGGGTATTCGACGAGGTCAAAACAGACGCGGATTTTCATGGCAGAGAAGGTTAGATGAATGTTCGAGAAATGACTTTTCTCAAATATAACGGGTTAACGGTTTTCTTCTGCCAAGAAGCGAGAAAACTCGCCTCAGTGGGTGACGTGTCACAACTATAGCCTCGTATCCTAATCTACTACAGCCTGCCTCACGGGAAAGAACGTTCCCCTAAAAGAAACCGCGAATATCCATCCACTCAGAAATTCCTCCTCTCCACGGGCAATTCACCGTGTGAGCACTAACTTATAGTAACGTTTTCTTTAACCACAACTGCAAAAAGCTTTTCACCATGACTCTCTCCATCATTCCACAACCCCGTAAAGTCACCGAAACCGACGACCTCTTCACCCTGAAATCCCCGGCGCGCATTGTGATTCGAGGCGATGCGGCCCTTCCCGCCGCCGAGCTGCTGGCGGAATATCTGCGTCCCGCCACGGGCTTTGAACTCCCCATCGTGGAATCTTCCGCCCAAACGGGCGACCTCGAATTGAAGGTGACTGGGGCCAATACTGCTGACGACTGTGGTTTCTATGATGAAAGTCATCAACTATGCGTAAATGCCGACAAAATGGAGCTGTCGGGAGCGTCAACCGCCGCATTGGTGCGCGGCCTCCAGACCCTGCGGCAACTTCTTCCCGTGGAGGTGTATGCCTCCACCCCGCAGGAGGTCTCGTGGACCATTCCCGGCTGCGTCATCGAGGACTCCCCCACCGTGCGTTGGCGCGGCGTGATGATTGATGTCTCGCGCCATTTCTTCCCCGTCGCGCAGGTCTGCCGGATGATCGAACTCGCCGCGCAACTCAAGCTCAGCGTGGTGCATCTGCACCTCACCGACGACCAGGGCTGGCGCCTCGAAATCAAGAAGTACCCCAAGCTCACCGAGGTCGGAAGCGTCCGCAAACGCACCATCATCGGACACTACTGGGACAAGCCGTGGAAGTATGACGAAACGCCCTACGGAGGCTTTTTCACCCAGGAGGACATCAAGACCATCGTGGCTTTCGCCGCCAAACGCTGCATCATGGTCGTGCCCGAAATCGACATGCCCGGCCACATGGTGGCGGCCATCGCGTCCTATCCCGAACTGGGCAACTACCCGCAGCATCAACTGGAGGTACGGGACTGCTGGGGCATCAGCTACAACATCCTCAGCCCCAAGCCAGAAACCATCGCTTTCATGAAAGACGTGCTTGCCGAAGTCGTCGAACTCTTCCCCGCGAAGTTCATCGACATCGGCGGCGATGAGGCGCTCAAATACGAGTGGGAAATCTGCAAAGAGGTCCAGGAGGTCATGCACGCCCAGGGCGTCAAGAAGGAGTCGGAACTCCAGCACTACTTCACCAACGAGATGGGCAACTTCCTCGCCTCCAAAGGACGCCGCACCATCGGGTGGGACGACATCCTGAACCCCGAAATGCCCGCCGACGCCGCCGTGATGAACTGGCATGGTGCGGACATCATCAAGGAGGCTGCCCGCCTCAACCGCAAGGTCGTCCTCACGCCCCACGAGTTCACCTACTTCGACTACTTCCAAGCCGACCCCAAGCACGAGCCGCTCGGCATCGGCGGCGACCTCCCGCTGGAGAAGGTCTATCGCTTCGAGCCGTTGGACAGCAGTTACACCGATGCGGAGAAGGCGACCATCCTGGGCGCCCAGGCGCAACTCTGGGCGGAATACATCCCCACCGCCGAGCATCAGGAATACATGGCATTCCCGCGCCTCTGCGCCCTCGCCGAAAAGACCTGGCTCTGCGGCACCACGCCTGGCTACGCGGACTTCCACAAACGACTGGAGAAATACTACGGCGTCTTCGCCCAGCAGAAAGTCAACGCCCGTCCACTGGAATAACTGTCTTCTTGGGGCTAGGTCGGCCTAGTTTGCCTAGCTTGTCTAGGTCGGCTAGCTCGGCCTAGTTTGCCTAGCTTGCCTAGGTCGGCTAGCCCTCAAAATCATCAAAGCCTCATGCAAATCCAACACGCCATCCGAAGAAGTATCCTTTGCCTCTCGGCAGTCGTAGTGTTGCTGTTGGTTGGCTGCGCGACGGTTCCCCAGACCGATTCTGCATCGAAATTTCAGCCACTGTCACCTGGCGTCTTTTGCCCGGCAGGACTCCACCATCTGCCAGATTTCACTGCGGAGGAAGTCCTTGCGCTTCGGCTGGTCACGGAAATACGGCAAATTCCTTCGGCAGATAGGCAAGCTATTTATTTGCAACCTGACATTGCGCTGAAATTCCCCGAAGGGGATAGCCAGCCCAACAGATTTCCATCCGACGAATTGAAGCGTCGTTGGGCAACCAGCAACTACAAGGTCATTGTAATCGACGCGACCTCTGAGAATTCCCTGTTCAAGCCATCGGATTTGCCGTTACTAGAGAAAACATCCTTGCTTTTCGACGTACGCCGTTCCACCATGGAGCTCAATGCCCCGCTGGTCATCCTGTGCGGTCCAGACGCCAATGCGTCTCCTCTCCCTGGCATTCCGCCGGGCCTGAACCAGTTCTGGCAATGCCCAGAATGCGCCCTTCAGTATTGGAAGAAGGCGTTGAATAAAGAATGGAAACCAACCTACTTGCTGACATTCCCGTTGAACCTGGTTCCCAACATGGTCGTAGGATGCGTTGGTGGGACTGCCTTATCACTGGGATATCTGTTCTATGCACTTCCTTACTACAGTGTAACGGATCCAGCGGCTTTTGTATTATCTTTGCCCGCCCTAATCTGGTTCCCCCTGAAGGGCTGTTACTTTGGATTCAAGAATGCTTGGTATGGAATGCCTTTCTGGAGAATGGAAAAAGATTGGTTTGATGGTGGATTAAAATTCTGATTTCATGTTTGAAAACACGGAAAAGGGCTACGATTTAGTGTTTCAAAACGCGAAGTCACAAAAAGCAACCTCGATGTCGCGCCAATGACAATGCAACCGCAGACCGTCAAGACCAAGACCTACACGCTGGCATACTTTGCAATCCTTTTCAACGTCTTGGGACTCTTTTGCGTTCCATTTGCTTTTCTGGGAATCATTCTAGGCATCATTTCCCTGGTTTGCAACTGGAAAAAGTCGCAGGAACGGCGCCAAAGAGAACTTGCCTGGTTTAGCATTGCCACTGGAATCATCATCATAGGTCTGTGGGTGCCATCATATCTTGAATTCTACACCCATAAAAAGCACCACGCATGCTGTGCAAATCTCACTGCTCTCCAGCAGGCCATTCTCCGATATGCCGACGAACATGACAATCATCTTCCTCCTCAAGAAAACTGGGAAAAGATGCTAATTCCCTATCTGGACGAGCCGGAAAACGTCTTTTCCTGCCCCAATGCCTCACGTGGGGAGACATCCTACCGCTACCTAGGCAATGCGGAAATGAAACTAACCGATGAAATCTGGTCAACACGTATCCCTTTGATCTGCGAAACACAAATCCGCCACCATCGTCACAACGGTGAGAAACTTTGCGTCGTGTTTGCCAACGGCAAGATAGATTTCTTCTCTGAAAGCACTTTGGTCAATCGCCTCAACCAACTCCACTCGGCAGACGAAACCACAAGTTCAGAACCCTAACTGTTTCGTGTTTCCATTCACGAATTTCAGATCATTTTTAAACGTGTTTAAATTTAGCCAGCAGAATTTTCGCATTGATGGCACTGATCGCATGATGTTCTCAGGGGAATTCCACTATTTTCGGGTTCCCAAGAGCGACTGGCGCAGGCGTCTGCGTCTCTGGAAGGCTGCGGGCGGCACGGCCATCGCCACCTACGTTCCCTGGCTGATCCACGAACCCCAGGAAGGGCGTTTTGACTTCGACCTGCTCAGGGAGTTCCTGGAGGTCGTCGCTTCGGAAAAAATCGGGCTGATTGTCCGTCCAGGTCCCTATCAGTATTCCGAGTTGGTGAATGACGGCCTGCCCGGCTGGCTGCTGGAGAACTATCCGCAAATTTTAGCCCGTGACAAGCAGGGCAGGCCCTTCCGCAGCAGTTCGGTCTCCTACCAGCACCCGCAGTTTCTGGAGAAGGTCGAGAACTACTTCGCGCAGGTCTGTCCCATCCTCGCCGATTTCACGCAGTCGCGGGGCGGTCCGATTGTCTGCACCCAGGCGGACAACGAGGTCTTCGGCGTACACGTGTGGTTCAGTGGCATGGACTACAACCCGGAGACCTTCGGCTTCGGACGCGAGGACGGCCGTTATGCCAACTACCTGCGGAAACGCTTCAAGACGGTCTCCACCCTCAACCGACGCTACGGGACCGCGCATCGTCGTTTCGGCGAGTTCACCCTGACCGATGAGCCAGCGGAAGGGCTTCCTGCCTTCCTGTGGAACCGCGACTACTTCGACTTCTACACCACGCAGGGCATCGAGTACCTGGAGACGCTCTTCGCGATGATGCGCAGGCACGGTCTGGATGGACCGACCTGCCACAATTGCGCCACCCCTTCGATGAACGCCTGGTTCCTGGGCGCCAACGAACGCCTCGGCAAGAACTTCCTGCTGGGCAGCGACCATTACTATTGTCTGGACCAGCGTTGGCCGCAGAACAACCCTACGCCACAGTACTTCGTGCGGATGTTCTGCTCCTACGAAGCATTGCGGATGATGGGCAATCCGCCCACCGTGCTGGAATTCCCCTTCGGGAGCAGTTCGGACTTTCTCAGCCCCACTGCGCAGGACATGACTGCCGCACTATATTTGCATTTGGCCGTTGGCATGAAAGGCCTCAACGGCTATGTCCTGACTGGCGGTCCCAATGTGCCCGGCACTGGCAAAAACACCGACCTCTACGACTACAACGCGCCCATCTCCGCCTCTGGCGAAAAACGCCAGACCTACTTTGCGCTTAAACGTTTCGGACAATTTCTGAACGGTCATCCTGAATTGGTCAACGCCCGCCCTGCGGTGGATTTCCAAATCCTCATGCCATGGCGGGCCGCCCGTGGGAACGCACCTGCCCTGCCACAACTCCGTTTGCCTGGCACGCTCCAGCCATGGGAACTCTGGGAGGACACCATTCAAAAGGGACTCCTCACCGCCGCCTTCGCCGACGGACTGCTCCCGCAGTTCGCGAAAGACCTTGAACAAGTTTCCCAAGCCAAGCCATTGGTCGTTCCCTGTGACGGCACAATGACTGCGGCAGAACAACGCAGCCTGCTCAACTACGTCAAGGCAGGCGGCAAGGTCCTTTGTCTGCCGTTGCTTCCGCAATATGACGAGGACTATCAGCCCTGCACTATTCTCGCCGACGCCCTGGGCTTCACTACCAAGGGAATCATCGACCTGGAATGCGAGCCTCCACGCATCAACGTGGGACCAATCGTCAATGTCTGTTGCAATCACGGTTGGGCACGGACCCTCGCCCTCCCCGCCAAGGTGGAGGTACTGGGCTTCGACGAGCATTCCGGGGGCGCCGTCTGCGTGAGACGCCCCCTCGGCAAAGGCGAGTTCATCTGGCTGGGCATGAGTTGGATCTACACCAACCGCGAACAGCATCAGATGCTCGCCTGGCTGCTGGAACAACTTGGAATGAAACGGCACTTGACCAAGGACGACAGCGTGGTCTTCTGCACCATTCGCGGGAAACACCTTTTCGCCTGCAACCTCACGACCAGCCCGCGAAAAGTGAATCTCACCCTGAAAAACGGTCGCCAGATGGCACTTCGGCTACCGCCGATGAAAGTCGTAATAGAAACAATTTAATTCATTAATAACAAATAACTTAGCAATAATTCATTATGAAGAAGCTCCTAGTTCTTGCCTTGATAGTGGTCTCCTGCGTTCTGTTCGCCGAGAACCTCTTCCAGGGGGATTCCGGCTACGAAGTCGGCCTGGGGTATTTCAACCGAACCTGGTTTGGCCAGGGCGTGCAGCTGGAACACTCCGACGAAGGCGGGGCCCCGCAGGGACGGCGGTATGTGTTCTTTCCTTTGCCTGCCCAAGCGAACTACTGCTATAGCGGAGGCTACTTGCGGCTTCTGGAAAAGACCGACTACGTCTTCTCGTGCTATGTGAAGGTCACCGGAAAATGCACCGGAAAACTCGGCGTGGTGAACTCCCATTGGAAGGACACCACTTTCTACGACTTCACCCCCTCCTCCGAATGGACACGTCTCGAGATTCCCTTCCAGACGCGCTTCACTGACGACTATTGGCTGCTCTTTGACATCACGAGCCAGGACGACGCGGAGTGCCAAGCCGCCTTCGACGCCATCCAGCTGGAGACCGGCACCACCGCCACCGCCTTCACCACGGACGGGCTGGCCACCTCCGTCCTGATTCCCTCCAACTACAACCAGGTCTTCTTCCCGGAAGAGACGCCCATCCTCAAAATCGCGGCCTTTGACGGACGGGGCGAGGTTCCCGCGCCGATGGCCTGGAACCTCTCGGTGACCGACTACCAGGGACGCGAGGTCTATGCGGCCGCCGCCGACTGCGCCTGGGAAGACGGCACCCATCTGCGGGAAATCCCCCTGCCGACCAAACCTTATGGTCTCTACACCGTCCGCGTGAAATGGCAGGAACTCGGCGGACCGGTGATCAGCGAACAGCTTAACAGCTATGCGGTGGTGCCACATCCACGCACGGTTGACTCGGCGGTTCTGCCCTACTCCGGCGTGAACAGCGCGGTTCCGCGCGGCGTGGACCGCCTCGGCGTGCGGTGGGTAGAGGTCGGCGTCTGGTGGAAGACCCTCCAGCCCGAAGAGGCGCACTACAATTTCACGGATACCATCAAGAACCTGCGCGAACTCAAAGGGCGCGGCTACCAGGTCAAATTCACGCTGGTGCATCTGCCCTGCACGCCTCATTGGGCCTGGCGGGCCGACGAGGTCGCCGAGGCGAAAGCCTGGGGCTTCGAGCCGAATTACCGTTTCCGCCCTTCCGAAGAGGCCATCCCGAAACTAGAGAAGATGTTCGCGGACTTCCTCACCGAGGCCAGCCCATACATCGACCTCATTGAAATCGGCGGCGAGGACGAACTGATCGGCGGCTCCGAACCCTACTACCGCAAAAAATACTCCAAGTTCATCCAAAATGGCTGCGTGAACGGCCCCGTCTGCGAGTCCATCGCGCAGATGGCCAATGCCTGCATCCGCGCCGCCAAGCGCGTCTGTCCGGAGAAGCCGATCACCGTCGGTCGTCCCTCGGGCGGCGACTGCTACGCCAACAACTTCGGCTTCTCCCGCAATGTCCTCAAGGACATCACCGAGCCCTACGACTACTTCGGCATGGACTGCTACACCTACCAGATGCGCTATCTGGACGCCAAGAACATGCCGAACATCGGCTCCGCCAACCGCGACTACCCCGGCGTCTTCGAGCGCGCCCGCGCCATGACCGCCGAGGTCGGCAAGGGACAACTCCCCTTCGTCTCCGAGTATGGCTATGCCATCGACAACCGCCTCGCGCCGGATGCACCGCTGCAGCAGGAGGAGACCGCACGGATGCTCTCGGCGATTCTCACCGCGAAACTGCTCGGCTCGCCCTTCTTCTTCTGGTTCAACACCTACGGATGCATCGAGTCCGGCGTCTTCGACTACGGGATGTGGCATGAGCAGACGCCGATGCTGCTGATTCCCGCGATGGCGCAGGCCACCCAGGTCGTCGAGGGCGTCCACCAGACCGACGCGCGGCTGGGCACGCCAGACGGGAACCTCAAGTTCGGTCTCTTCGGGCAACGCGACCGCGCCGTCCTCGCGTTCTGGACCGACCGCACGCCGAATCCCGTGCGTCTCGCGCTTCCGGAGGACGCCACTGCCGTGGACTTCCTCGGAAATCCCCGCGACATGCCCGCCGACGGTCTTTTCACCGCCACGATTCTTCCCATCTATATTGTGCTGAATGGCAAGGACGCCTTCAGCCGACTCCAGCACACGCTCCAGACCGCCAGCGACCTCTCGTTCCTGCTGGACACCTGCATCACCCTCCATGCCGGAAACCAGGCGACCATCTCCATTCAGGAATCCGGAAACGCCTCCGCCGGCCGAACCCTGGAATGCAAATACCGGCTGGACAACGGCACCTGGAACAGCGCAACGAAAAAGGCAGGAAAACCTTTGCCCTGGGACATTCCCCTCCAACTGAACAAAGAAGCCAAACGGGCGGAAATCACCATACAGGACAATTCTGGACAAAGCCAGACAAACCTACTTCCCTTTGACATTATCGGCCTACAATCCGGACGCAACCTCATCGCCACCTTCGGGAACTCCCGTCAGGACATCGTTCCACCCGACCCGCATATCCACTGGGATGGCAAGGACGACCTCGGCGGGCAGGTTTACCTCACCTGCGCCCCGAAGACCATCACCATCGAGGCGGTCGTCAGCGACGACCGTCATTGCCACAACCGCGACATCGCCGAACTCTGGGAAGGCGACTGCTTCCAGTTTGCCTTCGTGCCGGTGGTGACTGTCTCCTCCAGGGAAATCGCCACTGGCTACGCGCCTGGCGACTCGGAGTTCATCTTCGCCCTCACCGCCTCCAATGGCCCGACCTGGCAAACCTACGCCAAGCCATATCCTGCCGAACCCGAATATACCATCGTTCGCGATGAGGAGACGCACACCACCACCTACCGCATCACCCTCCAGCGCAAGTTAATCGGGCTAGCCAAGCCGGGGCAGTTCTTCCGCTTCTGCTGTGTGGTCTTTGACGACGACGAGGGCGGTGGACAGTCCTACTACTACCAGCTCTCCCCGGGCATCACCGTCACCAAGACCCCTGCCCAGTTCCCCATCTTCCAGATGCCCTAATACCCCGGGCTTTCGCCCAGGGCACAGGACACGGGTTCTGTGCCCGAAGCGAGAGC